>CAYZAH010000455.1:0-4323 GCA_964475805.1 uncultured Pirellulales bacterium
CGCCGACCGCTACCGCTCTTAGGAAGTTTCTTCTTTCCATGTGTTTTCTCCTAAATCTACTTAATGAATGTGCCGTTGTTGTACTCAGCAAAAGCCTCTCGCAGCTCCTCTCGCGTATTCATGACAATGGGACCGTACCAGGCCACCGGCTCATTGAGGGGCTGCCCGGAAATCAGCAGGAATCTCACCGGCTCGTCCGTCGTGGTGACATTGACCTCATCTCCCTGTTCATAGAGCACGACGCTCTCGGACCCGATGAGGCATTCCCGGTTCAAATCGAAGTAGTTGGCCCCTTCCATCTCGTAAGCGAAGGAGTCTTTGCCTTTGTCGAAATAGGCCTGCCCATTGATGACGTAGGCAAAGAGCGTGTGATCGGGTGTGACGGAATGGGCGAACGTCGTCCCGGCCGGAACCGACACGTCCAGATATTCCGGATCGATGACGATGTCCGTAACGGGACCTTGCACGCCGTCAACCTGTCCTGAGATGATCCTGATCGTTGTGCCATCCTGGCGCTTCACCTCCGGGATTGTCTCTTTCTTGACGTCGCGATAGCGCGGCCCCATCATCTTTTGCCTGGCAGGCAAATTCGCCCACAGTTGAAATCCGCCCATAAGCCCCTGGGCGTCACCTTTGGGCATCTCCTGGTGGATCACGCCGCTGCCGGCCGTCATCCACTGCACGTCGCCGGGCGAAATAACGCCTTTGTTGCCCATGCTGTCACCGTGCTCGACAAAGCCATCCAGCATGTAGGTAATCGTTTCGATGCCGCGATGAGGGTGCCAGGGAAATCCCGGCAGATAACGGTCTGGATCGTCGGAACGAAAGTCATCCAGCAAGAGGAACGGGTCTAACTGGGGCACGTGGTCAAATCCGAAGGCCCTGCTGAGATACACCCCGGCGCCTTCAATCGTCGGCTTGGTCTTGAATATCTTCTTGATCCTGCGTATCGCCTTCACACGGCCTCCTTCTTCCCCAGGGCGCTATTTTCCTCGGAATGTACCTTCTATCGCAATCTCGGCCAGCGGGCGCCTGTCGTTAGGCGCTTCTATCTTCTGAAGGTTTTCGGGCAAGTCTTCTTTCCTTCCTTTCTTGCCTATCGCAATCATCGCACAGACCTCGTAATGGTCGGGAATTTTCAATACCGTGCGAGCCTTCTCGTAGTCGAAGCCTTGCATCCCATGCACGACGAGACCTTTGAGCGAGCCTTGCAAGGCCAGGTTCTCCCAGGCCGCACCGGTGTCGTACATGTTTGTCCGTGACGGCCTCTCGTTGTGCTCGAAGTTCTTTCGCGATATAACCACGACCAGCGCGGCCGCGTTCTTTGCCCACACCTTGTTCCCTTCAGTCAACAGATCGAAGAATGTGTTCCAGTCCGGCGTGTCTCTCCTGCCGTAAAGGAATCTTCTCTGTTGCGCGTTGTAGGACGAAGGAGCCCAGCGCGCCGCCTCGAAAAGAGGCATCAACTCCTCGTCGGTCAACGGCTCGCCGGACATCGCCCTCGGCGACCACCTGTTGAGAAAAAGAGGATCAATGGGATATTCGGCTTTTCTATCGTTTTTCACTTCCGGCTTTAGTTCAGTTATCATACGTTTCCCCATTCAAGATCTATTGATTACCCGCTCAGCTTGGGCGCAAGGCAAGCTTGCCGAGGTAGTGCGTGCTAAGGGCACGCTGAGCATCGGCGGCCTGATCCAGCGGGAACGTCCGCGCGACGTGCACCTCGAACGGACCCGACTCAATCAGATGGTTTAGCTTCGCGATGGCTTGCGGGTCGGGCATGCCGTCGTAACTCTGCGCGGTCAGCGTCGAACGCACCTGTGGCACGGGCCGCACACCGTTTGGGTAAGCGACGCGCCCGCCGTCACGTAGTCCCGCCAGGGCCTTCTCGGCCGCTTCGCCGCCGACCGTGAGCAGGGCGGCGTCCAGACCGTTCAGCGCGACGTCGCGGGCGGCAACCGCCACGTCATCCTTGTGCCCGTCTATCGTTGCATCGGCGCCCAGCCGCCTGGCCAGCGCCACGCCATCGTCGCCCGACGCCGCCGCTAACACGCGAGCACCCATTCGTTTGGCGAGTTGTACGGCCATGTGCCCGATGCCGCCGCTGGCTCCGAAGATAAGCACGGATTCGCCTTTTTTCAAACCAAGTGTGTCGTCGAGGCCGCGAAGGGCGGTCATCGCGTCCACCGGCATCGCGCCGGCTTGCTCGGTCGTTAGATCGCCGGGGATGAGGGAAACGTTTTCCGCTTTCACAGCGATGTACTCGGCATAAAATCCGCCCTTGGGATTCATAAGACTGAGACCGTAGACGCGATCACCTTCTTGGAATTCGGCGACGTCCTCTCCCACGGCGACAACCGTCCCCGCGCCGTCGGAGCCGAGCACGTACGGAAACTTCGGCTCGACGCCGAACATCTTGGCGAATTCACCTTCACGCTCTAACGGATCCCACACCCCGACGCCCGCCGATTCGACGTGGATCAGAACCTCGTCCGGCCCGACGTCGGGCACCTCACGTGTCTGCACTGCCAGTGTATCCAGACCACCGAAGCGATCAATCGCCACGGCCCGCATGGTTTTTCGTAACGTCATTTTCATCGTCTGTTCCTTTCACACGTAGCGACCTTGTTGTCATCATCTTCTGTTGATCCTCAAAATCCTTTCCGGACCGCTAAGGTACCTGGTCAACTCATCCATTGCCTTCATTCCAGCCCCGTTGTCACGTGTCACGCTCAGAGCTGGACTCGATGAATAAAGCTGCCGCGTCACCTCCATTTTACGATTGCGGCGCTTCCGCCCACGTCCACATCTCTCCTGGCGAGTGGCAGGCACGAACACTCCCTTGCTCCTGCCGACCTCCCGCCTTTCGACATTTCACCCGGCATAGACCTCCGACGTCAGGCCGGCTGCTTCTGATGGCTGAAGAATTCCTCGGCGCGTTTCTCAAGCTGCTCGGGGCTGACGTCCTCCTTGTGAGTCGCCACCATCCAGATATGACCGAACGGATCCTTGAGCATACCCATTCGGTCCCCCCAGAACGCGTCGTCGACCTCCATCAGTGCATGGCCGCCGGCTTCTATCGCCCGGTCGAAGACCTTGTCCACGTCATCCGTGTAGATGTAGAGGCTCCCGGTCGTGCCCTTCAAATCATCGGGCGATCTGGAGCAGTTCTCATGCCCCTCATGGGGCGCGCACTCATCGGCAAACATGATGATCGAGTCTCCGATCTTGATCGCCGCGTGCATGACCTTGCCGTCGGGCCGGTCGTGGCGAGCCAGTAACTCCGCACCGAAAGCCTTCTTGTAGTATTCTATCGCTTCTTTTGCCCCGCGAATGGTCAGACTCGGCGTCACCGAATGATAACCTTCCGGGGTGGGATTGATTCGCGTATCCATTTTTGGTCTCCTTTCAAACCATTCAATTACAACGTCTATAGATAGTGTACGACGTTCTTAAACCTTCCTCCGAAACCCTCCAATAGGGAGAATGCTGAATCTAAGGCTCCATATTCCTCAGTAAGACGCAGATTCATCGTGCAAAGAGAGCACGTGGACTCTCTCTGCCCCCGCGTCTTACGCATTCTGACTGGGGCCACGCCTTGAATCGAAGACCCGTGCGATCCTTGGCACTGGGTCCGCAACCGGCTTTATCAGTGTCCCGGATTGAACGTCAGACACATGGCATTCCGCCCTTTGTTTCCGACCATGACACCCTCGGCCCCACATTGAAGGCGGTGGTTGTACGAACATCGGCTCACGCGACAGGCGCCCACGCGGCCGATTTGAGCCGGATCGCCCGCCTTCTGCTTCGCGTCGGTCGCCATCCAGAACGTGTCGCACTTCGGATTGTCGCCGTCGCCGATCGTAACCGCTATCGCGTGGCATTGTTGGCGCCTGTTATAATCGCAATCTGTCACGTCACAGGATTGTACTTGTGGCGTTTCCATGGGAGCCATTTTCATAATTCAATCCTTTTCAAAACCTCATTCAAAGAGTCCTTCTCTTGCTTCGACGTCGCCAAGCAATCGTGTCCTTCCTAAACTTTCCTCGTCGGGCCGGCAATAGGGCGAATACTTAGTTGACGGTGCGATATTACTCAGGATGGACGTTGACAGATCAATGAACTAAGCAGCGTGCGACGATGAGTGTTTTGCTCTTGCCCTCAGAGGGTCCCGCTGGTATAAATCTCCGGCTATGGAGACGAAATTAGCTGTACCTATAGCCGCGAAGAATCCGGACCAGGCCCGACGACAAATCAAATCGGCGCGGGCCGCAGGCGCCGATATCATCGAGCTGAGAGTCGATTACATCGAACGTCTCACGA
>CAYZAH010000456.1:0-4322 GCA_964475805.1 uncultured Pirellulales bacterium
CCGTTTGGTCTTCTGCTACAACCTTGCGGGCGACGACCCGGAGGGAGTGCAGATCAACACCAAGACATATCGCAAAGCCACGAAATACGTTGAAAAAGGTGACATCCTGTTCGTCGTCGGCAACAACGACGCCCTGGTCAATTCGATCCAAAAACTCTCGAACGTAGTCATTCAGAAATCCACAAAGGAAGGCTTCTGCCTCTCGGTCACGGAGGCCCTCTGGAAGGAAACGCCCGTGGTAGCTTCCAACGTCGGTGGCATACCGGTTCAAATCGAGGATGGCGAAAACGGCTTCCTGCTGGACCCCTATGACACCGAAGGTTTTGCGGACAGGATTGTCCACCTGCTCAAGAATCCTGACACGGCCAAAAGCATGGGCCAAAAAGCAAAGGAAGTAGTCAGAGAAAAGTTCCTTATAACCCGTCTGCTCTCTGACTATCTTTACATGCTCAACGCCGTGTTGAACTAAGTGACCGCACGATTCCTACCGAGCCTGGTGCGGAAGATGAATCGTTCGTTGTCACTAAGTCAGGGTTTGCGTGATCTGTTTGGTCAGTTCGTCGAGTAGCGCATTCATCTGGGGGTCGGTTTGTTTGGCCTGGCTTATTTTGCTGCAAGCATGCATGACGGTTGTATGATCTCGACCGCCTAGGTGACCTCCGATCTCACCCAGGCTGTGCCGGGTTAGGTTTCGAGCCAGGTACATGCAAATCTGACGTGGTTCGGCGATACTTTGGCTGCGTTTTTTGCTTTGCAGGTCGGCCAACCGAACACCGAAATGGCCGGTGACCACTTCTATAATATCGGTAATGCTAATGTGTTTGACGGACGGTTCTATTTGTCCCTCCAGTGCCGTTTGGGCCAGTTCCAGATCGATCGGCAAACCGGCCGTGGTCGCCACGGCGTAGATCGTCGTCAAAGCCCCCTCCAATTCCCTGATATTCGCCTGGACCTTTCGGGCGATGTAACCGGCGATTTCTTCCGAAATCTCAAGACCTCGAAGATGGGCCTTTTTCTGCACAATCGCCACCCGCGTTTCATAGCTCGGCGGATCGATCCTGGCGACCAGACCCCAGTTGAACCGGCTGATCAAACGCTCTTCAAGCGAGGGAATCTTGCCGGGCGGGCTGTCCGCACTGAGGATGATCTGCTTGCCGTTATTGTACAGTGCGTTGAACGTGTGGAAGAACTCCTCCTGGCTGTGCTCGCGTTCGCGCAGGAATTGCACGTCGTCTATGACCAGCATATCCACCGTGCGGAACTGGCTCTGAAAACCGGCCAGATTCCCTTCCTCGATAGCCCGGATAAACCGGTTGACGAAGTCTTCACAACTCAAGAACTGGATGATGGCATTTTCTATTCTTCGCTCAGTTTCAAAACAGACCGCGTGCAGCAAATGCGTTTTGCCCAGTCCGGAACTACCGTAGACGAACAAAGGATTATAAGTATTCCCGAGCGATTGGCTCACAGCGACGCAACTGGCGTGAGCGAGGCGATTGCTTGGGCCGACGACGAAATGGTCAAAGGTATAATCGGGATGGAGGCGAAGGCCGCGTTGAAGGGGACGACGGGCAGTATCGGGCTTGTTATCATCGCCGTGAACACAAAAATCCACGGCAATCAGATGACCCGTTACATGTTGAGCGGCGCGTGTGAAGCTGTTTTTGCAGTTGTCCTGCAGAAACTGCGCGGAAGCTTCGTCCGGACAGCCAATGCCGAGGGAACCGCCGTCCAAATGCAGGAGTGTCAGCTCGTCGAACCACTTCCGCGTGCTGGCCGGATCAAGCGCTTTGGCACGTTCCAGAATATCGGTAAAAATAGCTTCAACTTCACGGGTAGCCACGCCATCGTCCCTTGCGAACCGATGTTCTTTTTGCGAGCAGGCCGTCCGCAGGCACGCTCACTGATGATCTTTCACCTTATCCCGTCCCAACCAAGCGTCAGTCCACGCCTGAAAAGCCCCGGACGGCCCAAAACTCTAACAAGGGACGGCTGGACTGTCAAAGGGAAAATGGAAAACACCGCCCCCCGCGACAACCTCGGACTTGCAATCTCCGCCAAGGCCGTTACTATGCCCACCAGAGACAAATGAGCTCCGCTGGCGGATTTCGTCCGTGTATCGAAAGGCAGACAAATATGGGTATTTTCAGCAAGACAGCCAGTTTTTTCAAAGACCGCCTGGGCAAGACACGAAGCAAGATCAGCAGCTCGCTATCTTCGGTTCTAAGTCTGGGCCGGAAGATCGACGAAGATCTGCTCGACGAGTTGGAGGAAACGCTTATCAGCGACGACATCGGCGTCCAGACCACGGACAAGCTCATATCGGCGCTGCGAGAAGCCTACCGCAGCAGGCAGATTGCCAAAACGGATGACGTCGTTCCATTCTTGAAAGAGCATATCAAAAGCTACTGGCCGGATCGCGATAGGCAAATGCATCTGGCTGAGACGGGACCCACGGTCGTCCTCGTGGCCGGCGTCAACGGGACAGGCAAGACCACGAGCATCGCCAAGCTCGCCCACATATTCCACCAAAACGGCAAAAAGGTCATTGTCGCCGCGTGCGACACCTTCCGCGCCGCCGCGGTAGAACAGTTGAGCATCTGGGCTGAGCGCATCGGTGTCCAAATCGTCAAACACCAGACCGGCAGCGATCCAGCGGCCGTCGCTTTCGATGCTTGTGAAGCGGCCCTCGCCCGTGACGTAGACATCCTCATTCTTGACACCGCCGGACGGCTGCACACCAAGAAGGATCTGATGCAGCAATTGACGAAAATACGTGACGTCGTTACTCGAAAGATCCCCGGCGCTCCGAATGAAGTCTTGCTGGTCCTCGACGCCACTACGGGTCAAAACGCCATTTCGCAGGCAAAGCTGTTCACCGAAGCCATCAACGTGACCGGAGTATTCCTGGCCAAGCTCGACGGTACCGCGCGTGGCGGCATCGTAATCGCTATTAAAGATCAACTCGATATCCCGGTGAAATTCATCGGCCTTGGCGAAAAGCCCGAGGACATCGCCGAGTTCGACCCGGCTGCTTTTGTCGAGGCCCTTTTCGCCTGATCCGAGAAGCATGCCGGCCAGATCATGTATCACGTTTGAAAGGATGCGGCTATGACCCGATATCTCTCCGGAAACAGATTGGCTGGCTTTCTCCTTCCCATGTTTCTGATCGGAATGTCTGCCCCGGTACTCGCGGTCTCTTCCGCCCCCAAACCTGTGCCGCGAATGCAGGTGATCCCCATGCCCTACGACCAGGCGTCGTTTCAGCGGGATGGGGTGGAGATTACGCGATACCACTTCGGACCCGGATTGCACCGGCCCTTTCTGTTCCCCGTGATCGGTCCTTCCGGTCGGTCCCTTACGCGAATGGGACATCCGCACGACCCTGAAACGCACAGTCATCACAACTCGGTCTGGATCTCTCACCATGATGTTAACGGCACGGACTTCTGGGGCGACCAGGATGGCGGAAAAATCCACCAAAAACGCATTCTTGAATATCAGGACGGCGACGACTCTGCGAGCCTCGTTGCCGAGAACGAATGGGTCAGCAAAGAAGGCACGGTTTTGCTTCTGGAAACACGCCAAGTTGCCGTATTCCCGCTGCCCAATGCTGAATGGCTCTTGGTCATCGATACGGGATTCAAAGCCGCAAACGGAACGATTACGCTCGGCAAAACCCCTTTCGGAATGATTGGCGTGCGTATGGCCAAGACCATCGGCGTCAATGACGGCGGCGGGACCATTCGCAACTCCGAAGGAGCGGTTGACGAGAAACAGGTTCTTTGGAAGCGAGCCAAATGGGTCGATTATTCCGGAGCCATCACCAACAAGAAGATCGAAGGTATTACGCTCTTTGACCACCCGGACAATCCGAACTTCCCGACCTACTTCCACGTCCGCAACGATGGCTGGATGGGAGCGTCTCTGACATTCGATGGTCCCCGGAAAATCGAGCCTACTAAACCTCTGCACCTACGCTACGGACTCTACGTCCACAGCGACATGAAACCCGCAAAAGACATAGAGGCCCGGTGGAAGCAGTTCGCTGAAATTCGCCTGAGCCAAAAAAACTGAAAAATTCCGGTTCCTTCATCATTCTCTCATCTTCGCGTTGCTAATATCTCGGTCAGAAGTGCCGGTTTGAGCCGGACAGCCTGACCGTCATGGCAGGTTGCAGAACTGTAGTCTTTTGCATAAGGAGAACTAAAATGGTCAAGAAACACTGGAAACTCACAGCCGTAACGATTCTGTTTGGAGCCGCGTTCTGTGTAGTGGTCTACGCGGCCAATACAGGTGAGAGCGAACGCAACGTAGCAAAA
>CAYZAH010000457.1:0-4313 GCA_964475805.1 uncultured Pirellulales bacterium
GGGCAAAGCGAATTCGCTTTGAATCATGACCAACGGTATGACGCACGGTGCTATCATTGCGGCACCGCCGGTCTTCTCATCGACGGTTTGGTCTCCACCGGGCAGTGACTTTAGACCCAGCCCGTAAGGGCCTTGCGTATGAAGGAGCCGGCGGGCGCACAACTGGCTCTTGGCGGCTCCTATGACGGTTTGATCGATCTTCTCCCAGACCTTATCGCCGAACGGAGCATCGTCTCTATGTAAGAAATTCTCGGACATTTATGGCCTCCTGTTGTCTCCAGAATGCAAATGGTTATCGAGTTCTATTGCTTCAGGCTTCCGACGGTTGGTATCGGTTTGGCCCCTTGCGAGGCAGCCGGCTCACTTGCCGCTCCCGGCCCAGCGGCACCAGTTTCCCTGGCCATTTCATCGACTTCTTCCGCCCCCTCGGCGAGGTATCTTTCTTCGTCTTTGAGCAGAATGTTCAAGAGTCGCTGAAATTCACCGACGTGCACTCGCTCTTCGTTGGCGATGTCCAGTAGCACCTTTTTGGCCAGCTCGTTATCCGTCGCGTCCGCGTGGGCTTCATAAACATGAACGGCCTCTTCTTCAGCGGCTAAGTCGAGCCGCAATGCCCTGGCCAGTTCGGAATCGGTGAGCTTCCGTGCGGGCGTAACGCCGCTGAAGGGATTGACAAATTCCGGCATTGTGTGATTCTCCTTTCTCCCCGGCCCTTTAAGCCGGTCAACCTGGTTCCACTTGAATGTCGTTCCTTCCTACGATGTGCGTCAGCCTCCGTGGTTCTCCAAGTACTCCTTCAACGCAACTGCGTTATTGAACTGTCGATCCTTCGCCGAGTAGACGAAAGTGACAGGATGTTGTTTCATTTGAGTTCGTAGCCTCTCTACTGCTTCCGCTTTGTCCGCCAACTCCTGAAAATAGCGTTTCTTAAATTCGTCCCATTTATCCGGGTCGTGGCCAAACCATTGACGCAACTTGGTGCTTGGAGCAATATCCTTCAGCCACTCATCAACTCGAAGGTCGCCCCTGGCTACCCCTCGCGGCCAAATCCTGTCCACGAGGATACGGTGGCCATCGCTACCGGAGACCTTGTCGTAAGCTCTCTTGAGTCTTACCCGTTCCGCACCTGGCGTCTTCACGGTTCTCATTGATTAAGTTCCTTTATCTGAGACCCTATCTAATTTCTCGGTGATAAGTAAGAAATAGGAGAATCCCTTAAAGTCGAAGGGTAAAATCCTTAGGATTGTGAAAGAGAACAAGATCGGGCAAGGTCTTTGCTGGGCCTCGATCGTATTTCTCGATCTTCCCGGGCCCGACTCCCGATTTCCTGTGCGGTCGCGCGTCAACCCTTGACGCAAACCAAAGGAGCCAATTTCGCGACCTTCTTGGCCAGCCCCGCTTTCTCGGTCGCGTCAACGACGACGTTTACATCCTTGTAGGCGTCCGGGGCCTCTTCAGCAATTCCCCGATAGGATGGTCCCTTGATAATGATGCCTCTGTGGGCCAGGCTCTTTACAATCTCCCCGCCCCGCCACCGCTTCGTCGCCTGCTTTCTGCTCATCGTCCTTCCGGCCCCGTGGGAGCAAGAGCTAAAGCATAACTCGGCGCTTTTCTCCACGCCCGCCAGAATATAGGAGAACGTTCCCATCGTCCCTCCGATCAGGACGGGCTGGCCTACGGCTCTGATGTCCTCGGCAAGCGACGGGTGGCCGGGACCGAACGCCCGCGTTGCGCCCTTGCGATGGACGTACAACTTGCGAATCTTGCCGTCAATTGTGTGCTCTTCCAGCTTGCACGTATTGTGGGAAACGTCGTAAAGCAGCCGCAAATCGGCCTTCGGAAGAATCTTCTCGAATACGTCACGTACAAGGTGCATCAAAACCTGACGATTTGCAATCGCACAGTTGATCCCCGCCCGCATAGCTCCGAGGTATTTTTGTCCAACGTCCGAGTTAATCGGCGCGCACGCCAAGTCCCGTTCCGGCAGCTCGATGCCCGCCTCCTTCGCCGCCTTGAGCATTCGAGGAAGAAAGTCTGTCGCGATCTGGTGGCCCAACCCTCTTGAGCCACAATGAATCGTGACAACCACGTCGTCGAGACCAATCCCGTAGGTACGGGCTATCTTCTCATCAAAGATCTCAACGACGTTCTGCACCTCAAGATAGTGATTTCCCGAGCCGAGCGTCCCGACCTCCGCCTTCTGTCTCTCTTTCGCTTTGTCCGAGACAAATTCGGGCTTCGCCCCGGCGACCAGGCCCCCCTCCTCGGTGCGTTTCAGGTCATGCTGTGTGCCGAAACCGCGTTCGACGGCCCACCTCGCTCCCCCGGCCAGCACCTCGTCGATTCCACTCTTCGAGAGGCGGAGTTTCCCCTCGCTGCCTAATCCCGCTGGAATATGTCGGGCGAGTGCATCAGCGAGTTTGCTCTTCACAACTTCAATCTCATCAGTCTTGAGGCCAGTCAAGACGGTTCGCACGCCGCACGAGATATCGAAACCGACACCGCCGGCGGAAATGACCCCACCCTGGTCGGGATCGAAAGCCGCAACGCCCCCTATGGGAAATCCGTATCCCCAGTGTGCATCGGGCATGGCGCAAGAGGCTTTTACGATCCCCGGCAACCTTGCGACGCTCATCCCCTGCTCGTATACCTTCTCATCGAGGTGCTTTATGATCTCGTCATCACCAAAAACGACAAAGGGCACCCTCATGTTCTCGAACGGTTCTATCACCCACCGACAGCCGGAACGTCTTTGGAGCTTCTCCATATCCTCTCGGTCCTCTCAAACGACAGATTCAGCAGGTTCGTATTTGCTTCGATCTCCCGGTCTGTGGTGGCCGGCCTAAATGTCAATAATGCATTGCGCCACCCAATGTTCATCTTCTTGGGCGACTTTCAAATCGGAATACGATGTCCCCTTTATTTCCACTGCGGGCTCGTGCCTCTTTATGTCCAGCTTCTCGCCCCATGCCTTACCCGTCAAACGCTCACCATCTATCTTGACCTCGAATCTGCCGAAAATCATCTTGCGAACCGCCATCTCGTAAATGATGGCGTTTAGCCAGTCGATCAATAGCAACTCCCTGTCCGGCTGCTCACAAGCCACGTCCACTCGCCGTTTTGGCTCGATTCTTTTGGGATCCACGCTTACCGCGACCATCGCCAGCGCCGCGGCGGCAAAGGCCTCTTCCAGGGTCGCACCGAAACCGCGTATGCCCATATCAGCAGTATGCGAATAATGTTCCCAGCTTCTCTTCATCAAAGGACCCTTTGTCACAAGGTAACGAACGCTTCGATTGTGTCAAGGAGCAAGCGTCTGCGACATAAGGGCGGGGGCGCGGACAAGGACGTCTCCGAACGTCACCGGGAGTTCGTCGCGGCCGCGTCGGAATATACCGGCGGCTGTACGGCCGTACGTTGCGCCTTCTGAGCCGCACCGGCTGCCGGAGCGTCACTGGAACAGGTCACCAGCACTCTTACAAGCCGGTCCGAGTCACTCGACTTTTTCGAGCCAGCTTCCATCACACCCGGACCCGCTGCACGCGTACCAGATGTAGATTTCGTCGTCTTCCACTATCCGATCCACTTCGAGCATCGGTGAACCACACTCATGGCAAAACTCCTGATCCAACGAACCAAGCGTACTGATGGACTCACCGTCCAGTAGTTCCTCTTCCCATCTCATTTGGATACCCCCTTCAAGCACCGCCGCCTATCGCGGCAATTCACCTAATGGATCCGAGACTAAGAATACCTCAAAGCCACACGTCGAAGGCTAAAAATAATGTCCTTCATCAAATGGTGAAATAAGGAGATTACCCAATATGGACTTGGGAATTACTTAACCGGATCTAAAGCTCGGTTGTGGTCAGGCCTTCCTGAATGGCGTACTTGGTGAGCTGCGCGACATTGTCCAGGCCGAGCTTCTCCATAACGCGCAGGCGATGGGCCTCGACAGTCTTCGGGCTGATGTGTAGCTTCATGCCCGTTTGCTTTGTGGTTTGCCCTTCGGCCAGAAGCTGTAAGACCTGCCTTTCCCTCTTGGTTAAGGCTGAGAATGCCGAAGAATCTCCGTCGCCGGAGGATTTCACGTAGCTATCGACGACGACATCGGTTATCTCCGGACTGAGGTAGCTCTTGCCGGACACGACGGTGCGAATTGCGTTGGCCAACTCGTCGAATTCGCAGTCCTTGAGCAAGTAACCGCTGGCTCCGGCCGTGAACATCTCCCGGACAAACTTCCGGGCCGTATGCATGGACAGAGCAATGACTTTGACAGCCGGGAAGTCTCGCGTGATCTCCCGGGTGGCATC
>CAYZAH010000458.1:0-4309 GCA_964475805.1 uncultured Pirellulales bacterium
GGCTGTTTCTGTGGGACTACCGCGCTGAGAAAAAGGTATGGATTGGCAGCCTGGACCACAAGGTAGCCGTGTTCAATGCCCTTCTGGTCGGACCGGACAAGAGGCTGTATGGTACCGCAAAAGGAAAAGGACATAAGCCGGTGCTCTTCGTCTTTGATCCCACCTCCCGTGAGTTCGTGGCACAGATTGACGTTCCGGTTGGGGATCCGCTTGACTTGGGTTTGCAGAATGCCCCGGATGGTAAAATATACGGTTTTACGCGATCGTGTATATACCAGTTCAATCCCGACTCCCTCACGGTAAGAGTGGTAATCAGAGACACAAATGGGATCAGCGTTGCCGGGCCTATATTGGGCAAAGACATCTATTTTGCGACTGGGCATCGGTTGCGATCGGCGAGGATTCTCGAATAACCGAATGAGCTTGTGGGCCGATCGACGGAATCGATTTTTACTGTATCACTCTCGAATATAATATGAACCAGAACTTGGATTCCTTTTGGATGGGGAGCTGGGGCTACTCCTCGGCGTGTGCATCGGCGACGACTGGGGTTTTCAGTAGGCGCCGAGCGTTCTGATGGGTTATCGCATTGATCTGAGCGGGAAGGAGCTCGGATTCTTGCAGTTTGAGGACAGCGGATTCCAAGATGAAAAACGGAAAATGAGAACCGAACAAAATCCGGTCGTCTGGAACACGGCCTAACAAATTGGAAATGCCCCCGACTCCTTCCAGCATGGAGATCTCGAAATAGGTTTTGCCGGCGCGAATCAGTTGCGTTACGGCTTCTCCGCGAAGGGTTTGCAGTGCCCCCAGTAATATTAGACGCACTTCGGGATATGCAGTGAGAAGACCCGGCAGCGGCTTGGTGTCGAGGTCAGGCACGCGCATTAAAGGAGACTGCATTCGGGGGTCTTCGATTCGCACGACGAGCTGTACGATTAGTCCGCGGCGCTGGGCGTAGGTAAGAAGCTCAGCAAACACAGGCTCATCGAGACGATAGCCATGATAAGCCGGATGGAGACGAATGCCCGGCATGTGGTAGTCTTCGTGACAGCGGCGGAGATCCTCGCGCCAATCAGGAAGCGTCGGATTAATGGAGCCAAAGGGACGAAGCCGCACTGCCTGGGATTTACGGCAATCATCGGCCAGCCGGGCGTTCACACCGCCTATATCTTTGTGAAACACACCGTCAAAACTCCCCGCCCAAGCCTCTGTCACGCCACAGTCGCGGAGTTTCTCAATGAGTCTGGGACATTCGTCGAAAGGAAGTCTGCGGAACGGCCATCGCGATAGACTGACGTTTACGTCGATGATCATATTGGGATCCCCTTTGCAGTAAGGATCGGCGCGAGCATTCTCTTTATATTGCCAGCAAGAATTAGTCGCTTGGCATTCTCCGGGATATTGGCTCCGAGGACCTTGGCCAATTGAGAGGCAAAACTTCGACCGGCAAAGTCGCTACCATACATCACGCGCTCGGCGCCGAGCTCGCGGACTGCCATGTCGACAAATCCTGCCGTAGGATCGCCGCCGCAGATATCCGCCGTGATGTTTGTCGTAGAACGGACCGCGCGAATACCACGTTCCCAATCCCCGCCGGCGTGGGCGGCAATGAATGACGCTGTCGGATGGCGTGCCGCCAATTTGGCCAGATCGACTGCTGTCGATTCTCCAGGAAGGTTTCCAGTGATCTTGTACCAGGTATGTTGAAGAACAGGGGCTTTCAAATGAGCTGCGTGTCGGACAATCGGATCAAGGCACTTTTCATGACAGTGTACGGCGACCCAGAGCTTGACGCCAACCATCGGACCATCACGGACGCAGCGATCCAGTTCCTCGATGCTCTCTTCTGTGTACTTCGGATTGAGGTAGACAAAGCCAAACGCCCGCCCGCGAGAGTGCTCGATCGCCTGAAGGACTTGGTCGTTCTGACGCTGGACCTCATCGGGCGAAGGATCGTAGGCCCACGGATAACCCATGAATACGATCACCCGCTCGATCCCCATGCGGTCGGCGAACTGTAGCAAGTTGTCAATTTTCTCCTCGGGCGTGTTGCCCGGCGAACTCAAATGTCCATGCATGTCCCAGATTTGGTATTCGTGTAATTTTGCGGACGGCTTTGCGTCAAAGGATGGCTGGTAACGAGAAGGCACGGAGGCCGCGATCCCCGCCTGCGCTACGCCGATCAACATCGCTCGTCGCGTGATTCTGCAATTGGGAGATTGCGCTTTTCGTTTCCATTTAGAATCAAAGGTGGCATTATGCATTTTGATCGTGTTTTTCCAATTTGCACTTCTCAAAAACTCTCTTGCACACTCAAAATGCCAATGATATCACAATTCTATCAAGATTGAAGAAATTCTTTAGTCGTCCCGGTGAATTGTCTCAAGACACACTAAGAGTGTTGAACACTAACGTCGAGAACCATTTGAGTAATGGTCTCGGTCAGAGCATCATCCAGGCGCACTGAATGACTACGAATGGAAAGCCGAAGAATAGCAGGGCGGCACGCCTGGGTTCTTCACGTCATAGCGTCGTATCATGTTGTTAACACTTGCGCCCTAAGGGCAAGCCAGCGGGCCATTGACGGCTTCGATTGGCTGCATTTCGCTCGAGCACCTCGTGCCGTCGGCAGCGACAATCCTCAGATTCATGCTGTAGCGTCCGGGAACGAGAGTGGATGTATCGAGAATGACAACGCGCCCTGCGGCGAGGTCTTGTTGTTGTTCTGTGCGCGTGCGGCCGTCCTCAGAGGTGAGCGATACCGTTAGGGTGTGGCTGCCCTTGCGAACACGTCGCGTCCCAATGACGTCAAATGAAATAGCAAGACGATTTCGCGGCAGCGTGATGTACGCCGGGGCATACACATGCTGGATCGTCGGTGATGTAAATCGCAGAAGCTCTATATCTTTGACCTGGAAGGTGAGATCCGTCCCATGTGCATAATCGCTCTCGGCGACAAACAACTGAACATTGGAGATCGAACGCCACGGGTCTATACCAACGCCTGCTCGGTCGATCAGTTCGCTGAGCGAGAAACGCAGGGGAATCCACTGGCGTTGACGGTCTCCCAGGTCGACTCGGGTTTCAAACAGGCGTTTCGGGGTGCCGTTCGAGCGGAGAGACAATCCGACTCGCGTCGAGTCGTCGGCCACCTCGTCGCGGTTGGAATCGACACGTATCAGCAGCGACAGGTAGTCGTAGTCGGTGAAATTCAACGCTCCATCGCGAAATGATCGGGAGATACGAGGCCATCCGACAGGATATTGACCGCCTTCGCCGCCGTCCGTCTTATGGTCGATACGAACCCGCCAGCACAGCTCCTTGTGGCCGGCCACGGTCGCGACCTCAATCGTGCCTTCTTTCGTTCCGTTCGACCACGCAGCGAAGTCCCCGCCAAGGTCTTTCAACTGGATGTTCCCGGCCTCCATCGCGTTGTCAATAATTGACGTTTCCACCTTGGCCGGCCGCGGCGAAGTGTTTGGTACCAGAACGGACGGAGCGTTGTCTGTTCGCAGTGCCGGATACAGCAGCAGTCTGCTGGTTGCCTGGGCCAGCAGCCAGCGGCGAGTATTGAACTCTTCAGAGGGCCACATGCCATCGGCCAGGTATTTCTCCTGCACATTGATGGCGTCCCAGATGTCCTGAAGGAGCTTCTTGGCGTCGGCTATAGCGCGGCGGCATTCTGTGCTGGATGAGCCCTCACGCTGAAAGATGGCTTGCTGCAAGGTGTAGATGTATCGGGCGTCGTCGGCTCCTTCTCGAAAACACTCCCAGTAGACGGCCGGGATCACTTCGCCGTCCTCGTCGATTCTCTGGCCGCAGCCCGAATGCGAACCGCGCAGGTAGTCAAACTGATCGTTGCCCGGCGTCCAGTTCCAATTCCACGGAATCAGTGTTGTGTAGCCGCTGCGCCAAAAGCCGAACCCGTACGTCATCCTCCCACCCTTGCACATCACGAGGCGGTCTTTGATTTCGCCGGCGTTGTGGTTCGGGTAGCACCAATATTCGTATCGGTCTTGGCTAATGATCTTCTGATAGGGAACTGAATATGGCTGTGAACACCATACGTCGATGTAAGGTCGGTACGGGGCGGCATCGGCCGCCGTGGGGTCTTTGGTGGCATACGTACGAATTCCGGCCGCCTTGACCGCAGCGTAGACCTTCGCGCCGAACTCCTTTCGTGCCGCAGTCACTTCGTCGATGGGACAGCAAACGAATTCCGGCCATCCTTTCGCCTTGCGTTCGCTCTCGAAAGCGTTGATCGCTGCTGTGATCCTCTCGTAGAACGCCGGGGGCGGCAACTTGC
>CAYZAH010000459.1:0-4308 GCA_964475805.1 uncultured Pirellulales bacterium
TCTGTGTTTTTGTCTGGTCGTTCATAGAGACTTTGCTTTCGATTTCATCTTCTCGATGGTGAGGGTCGAGCTTCTGCCCTCGACCAGCGGTGCAAGGACAACTTTGCCGCCATAGGATTCGACAAACTCGCGTCCGACGACGCCTTTGTCCGCCCAGTCCTCGCCCTTGATTAGGACGTCCGGCCGAACCTTCTCAATCAGGCTCAATGGGTCCGGCTCGTCGAAGAACGTGACGTAGTCGATCATCTCCATCGCCGCCAGGAGGGCCGCCCGGTCGTCCTGGTTGTTGATCGGGCGCGAATGCCCTTTGATCATCTTGACCGAACGGTCGCTGTTCAGGCCCAGCACCACCACGTCGCCGTGTCGTCGGCAGAATTTCAGGTATTCGAGGTGCCCCCGGTGCAGCACGTCGAAACAGCCGTTCGTAAAGACGACGGTTCTTTTCTGTCGGCGGTGGCGTTCGATCTCACAAAGCAACGAATCAAGGGATCGGACCTTGCCGCTGGCGTCGCGATTTTGATGGGCGATCTCGTCCGCTATCTCTTCTACCGTCACCGTGACGGCGCCGAATTTTCCGATCTCAATGCCGCCGGCAACGTTGGACAGCTTCACTGCCGTCTCGTACTCGCAACCCGCAGCCAACGCCACGGTCAGCATAGCCAGGACCATATCACCGGCGCCGGTCACGTCGTACACACTTCGCGGGCGGGTCGGTATGAGTCCGTTCCCATCCTCCGTCTTGGTCTTGAGGTACGCCCCTTCTTTGTCGAGCGTGATGACCACGGCTTCAAGCTCCAACTCGCGTAGCAAACGATCCGCCGCCTTGGCCGCCGTCTCCTTGCTGACCACCTCGAAACCTACCATCGCGGACGTCTCCTGACGGTTCGGCGTGATGACCGTCGCGCGGGCGTACTTGAGATAGTTGCTCGCCAGAGAAGGGTCTGCGACGACCGGTTTATCGGCCTGGTTCGCCAACCGAATCATTTTCCGGCAGAGTTCATCGCCGAGCAAACCCTTATTATAGTCCTGCAAGCAAACGATGTCCGTCCTCGGCAGCCTGTCCTCATAAGCCTGTAGGATCGCCTCATTGATCTCTTTGGGGACTGCCTCGTCGGACTCATGGTCCACGCGGATCAGTTGTTGGCGATGCAGATGTTGGGCCAATCCGATCACGCGTTGTTTGCTGATGGTCGGGCGGTTTGCAGCCTCCATCAAGCCGCCGATGTCCACGCCGCACCCGGTCAGCTTATCCTTCAAAATATAACCATTTTGGTCATTTCCGATTACGCCGAGACAGTGCACCGTCGCCCCCAGGGTGGCAAGATCCGCCGCCACTGAGCCGGCCCCGCCACATCGATGCTCCATCCCGGTGACTTTGAGAACCGGCACGGGCGCTTCGAGGCTGATCTTCGCCGCGTCGCCGTACACGTACGCGTCGAGCATAAAATCGCCCACGAGCAGGACTTCCGGCGAGCCGAGATTCATCACCGTGCGTAGCAGATTCTCATACATAAGGGCGTTCGTGCATCTAAATAGCGTTATTTGAGACCATCTTCCGGCATTTCTCGGATTCTACCCTGCAATGCCTCTTCAATCAAGGCCGTTAATTGGTTCTCACCGGCCAGGAACTTTATTTCAATAACCAGGTAAGCAAGGGGGATGCTCTTGCTGGCCGCCGCCAGGCGAGAGACCTTCGTCCAGTCCTTTTGTGTCGTCAATATCAAGTCCGCGCCGAGACGCTCGGCTTGGCTGCGAATATCGGCTATATCACCGTCCGTATAGTGATGGTGGTCATCGTAGACCTTCGCTCCAACTAATTCGCACCCCATGCCCCGGACTGTGCTCTGGAATGCCTCCGGATTGCCGATCCCGCAGAAGGCAAAGACTTTCTTGCCCCTCAATTGTTCAATGTCCATGCAGTCCTGGTCCGCCGACCGCACGCAAACGGGGGCGTGGATCGACCTCGCCACGACTATCTTCGGGTGGATCGAACGTAGCTTTCTCTCAAGCTCATCCAGGTCAGGCTGGGCAATTTGATCGCATCGGGTCATCACAGCCGCCTGGGCTCGCCTTAGTGATGCGACGGGTTCCCGCAGCAGCCCGGCGGGCAACATCTTGCCATAGCCGAAAGGTTGCGTCGCATCAATCGTCACGATATCAAGGTCCCGGGCCAGTCGGCGATGTTGAAAACCATCGTCCATAATCAGCACCTTCGCTCCAAACTCGGTGAGGGCCTCGGCTGCTCCGGCAACGCGGTCCGGGTTGACAATCACCTTCGCTCCCGGACAACTCTCAGCCAGGACGGAGATCTCGTCGCTATGGCCTTGTGTCTCGCGCCCTGAGTCCTCCGCAGCCTTGTAGCCGCGAGTGAGGATCGCACACTGGGAATCTGAAATCTGAAACCTCGAGTTTGAGACGATCGTCTTGTACACCCAGGCGACAAGCGGCGTCTTACCCGTTCCGCCGGTCGTGACATTGCCGACGCATATCACAGCGGCGTCAACGTGATGTGTCTTCAACCACCCCTTGGAATAGAGATAATTCCGCGACCGAGCAATAACCGAATAACCCAGAGCGGCGATTTGCAGGAGACACCGCAATAACCCCGGAAAGAAACCGGTGCTTTGGCCTGAGATGATTCTACGGTGACTTTGTTCGTAGTTCATAGTTCTTTCACTATAAACTCTGAACACGCAACTATGAATCACGCATCTTTTCGATAATGGCGTCGGCCATTTCGCTGGTGCCGACGGCGGTAGGGTCGTCGCGGTCCGGCTTCATGTCGTAGGTGACACTCTTGCCTTCGGCGATGACCGCCGCGACGGCGTTTTCGAGCTTGTCGGCTTCGGCCATCTTGCCGATGTGCCGAAGCATCAGGACGCCGCTTAGGATCAGGGCCGTCGGGTTGACCTTGTTCTGGCCCTTGTATTTCGGCGCGCTGCCGTGCGTGGCCTCGAAGATAGCTCCCTTTTCACCGATGTTGGCCCCCGGCGCCACACCCAAGCCGCCCACTAAACCGGCGCACAAGTCGCTCAGGATGTCGCCGTAGAGATTCGGCAGCACGAGCACGTCATAGAGCTCCGGTTTTTGGACGAGCTGCATGCACATGTTATCGACGATACGGTCCTCGAACTCGATATCGGGGTATTTCTTCGCAACCTGACGGCTGACCTCCAGCCACAGGCCGTCCGAATACTTCATGATGTTCGCCTTGTGAACGCTCGTGACCTTCTTACGTCCCATCTTTCGGGCGTAGTCAAAGGCAAAGCCGACGATGCGTTCCGTCGCCATGGCCGAGATGGGCTTGATCGTGATGCCGGACTTAGGCCGCACTTTCTTCTCGTTGTGCTGGTTGATCCAGTCGATCAGCTTGTCGGTGTCGTCTTTGCCGCTTTGAAACTCGACGCCCGCGTAGCAATCTTCCGTATTCTCACGCACGATCACGAGGTCAATATCAGTATACCGGCTTCGCACGCCTTTGTAGCTCTTGCAGGGTCTTAGACAGGCGTACAAATCCAGCGATTGGCGAAGATACACGTTGATGCTTCGAAAACCTTTGCCGACCGGCGTCGTAATCGGCGCCTTGAGCGCCACGCCCGTTCGTTTGATCGACTCGACCGTCTCATCCGGCAGGGGCGTCCCGACCTTTTCCATCACCTCCACACCCGCTTCCGCCACGGTCCAGTTGATCCCGGCCCCGGTCGCGTCCACGCAGCGACGCGCCGCTTCGGCGATCTCCGGCCCGATACCGTCGCCCGTAATTAGTGTTACATCGGTCATTTACTATACTCCAGGAACCTACGAAAGGAAGATTTACGATTTACAGTTGGTGGATTCTATTGAGTTGTTGCGGTATAGTCAATGGAATAAGGAGATTGGAAATGAAACTGTATCTGGTCCAACACGCCAAAGCGGCTTCCAAGGACGTAGATCCGCAGCGGCCGCTGACTGACGAGGGACGCCGGGACATCGAGAAAGTCGCCGCGTTTCTCAAACCTCTGAAACTGACCGTTGACGTTCTCTGGCACAGCGGCAAAACCCGCGCCGCCCAAACCGCCGAGACCCTCGCCCAGGTCGTGAGGGTCAAGGAGGGCATGATCGCCCGTGAAGGTTTGACGCCAAACGACGACGTTGAAGTGCTAAGAGACGACCTCGACGCGGGCGACGACGACGTGATGATCGTTGGCCATCTCCCCTTTCTGAGCAAGCTGGCCTCGCTGCTCCTGGCCGGCGACGAATCCGCCGGCACGGTCGCCTTTCAACAGGGCGGTGTCATCTGCCTCGAACAGCCCGCCGAGGGCCGGTGGC
>CAYZAH010000460.1:0-4293 GCA_964475805.1 uncultured Pirellulales bacterium
CTCGTCGTCCCAGCCTAACACGACGGCAAAGTTCTCCTGGGTTGCACCATCGCTGGTACGATAGGGTACGTCGGCTTCCTTCCAGATTGTGAGGTTCTTCCCCAACAACTCGCCGCCGTCGATGGTGGTGGTCGTGACGTCGTAATCTTCCTCGAAATCGGCGATGACTCTGAAGCTGGAGTCCTGGTACTCATTGACGTAGATATCTTCGGGCAGCCAGGGGCTGGCTCGTCGTACATTCTGGAAGATGGGCAGGTAGTCGCTTCTGCCATTCAGCGTCGCTTCGAGAAATGCGCATACGAAGACCTTGGCGACCTGACGCTGCTGGTCGGGGTCCATGATGGGTTTTTCGTTGATGAGCCAGCCGTCCAGGCCGGTGGCGTCCGCTGGGCCCCAGGCCGCGTTGAATCGGCTGTGGTTCGCCCGGTAAACGTAGATGGCGGATTTGAACCAGAAGTTGTCATCGGTGAAATATACGCGGTTGTATTGGCGCAGCCCCAGGAAGGTCGTCACGTCGGCGTCGTGCCCGCCTTGCATGACAAGATAGTTTAGATTTTCCAATGACGTATGGTGGCCCGCCGGCATATACTGCCCGTCGCTGGGGGCGATGGCAATGACCGACCGGATGGCGAAGTCGTAGCCGAGCGGCATGTACGCATCGTCGGGGTAGCGGGGCAACCGGTTGAGCGAGGCGGCGTGAGCAACCGCTTCTCCGCCCCGCGAATGCCCGATCAGTGCGATGCGATCCATGTCCACCTTGCCCTCGAACGGATGGCCCTGAGTCTGGTTCCATTCGTCCCACACCCTCAGATGCTCCAGTAGGATGAATGCGCGGGCGTCGTTCTCGTTGAAGAACTCCTGATTGAGAAAGTTCTGATCCACGGAGACGGTGATAAAACCCCGGCTGGCCAGCAGCGTACCGAGGTAGGCGTAGCCAGGATCGGAAAAGCCCCTCATCGCATGGTTGCCGTGAACGATCAGAACGAGCGGGAACGGGCCGGGGCCTTCGGGGAACCAGACCCGGCCGTTGATCGGCAAGCGGTCCAAGTCGAAGCCCCAGAAGAGAGGGACACTGTCGTAGATGTCCATAAATGCGCTGGCGTCCACAGGCTCGGTTTTGAAATCGACGGTCCGGCCGTATTCCGTGCGGCGCTTGTCGGCTCCGCTCCCGTAGAAATACGTGCGGTACTTGTACGGCCCATCGAGCGCCGGATTCGGCGCTTCGATCCGATCTATCGGATAATCTCGAAGATACGACGGATCAGCCAGATAAGATACCGTGCCACACCCGCCGGCCAATATCGGCACGACAACAATCAGCGGCAAATGCCGAAACATGAAGGCGGTCACCATCCGCCGGATGCTTTTCCCGCCGTTGTTTGAGATCATCAGTTTTCACCTTTATGCCAACAAACTAACGTTTATCATTTGCCGAAGCGCGTCAGCATAGCGATCCCGGGCTTACGTGTCAATCCGGCTGGTTGCGCCTAAAATGTGGGCTGGAACCAATCTCTTCTTGCTTTCTGTCATGTCTGTGGAATACAATCTCCGACCTAATGGATTCGGTCCTTTCGGGGGCCACTCAGCTCTTTTCAGCGCGGCAAGATCTCTTGGCGCAAAAATGAGACGCGGATGACTCATCCGTGGGGATTAACCATGAAACTGGCAACGAAAACAGGCCCACGGGTCGAGAAACTAATCGGATTACTCCAGGGCAAAGGGAATCTTCTCATCGTAATGCAGGACAATCCCGATCCGGACTCCATCGCGGCGGCGGTCGCATTGCGCAGGCTTGCCAACAGCAAGGCCGGGGTTCAATGCTCGATTGCCTACAGCGGAACGGTAGGGCGGGGCGAGAACAGGGCTTTGGTCAACTACCTGAGCCTCAATCTGCGCCAAATCAAGGATATAGAGTTTCAGAAATTCGACCTGATCGCCATGGTCGATACGCAGCCCGGCACCGGCAACAATTCCCTACCTGAAGAACTGACACCCGATATCGTTATCGATCACCACCCGTGTCGTCATTTGACTCGGCGCTCGCCACTGATCGATATTCGCAGCGGGTGGGGCGCGACGTCAACGATACTTGCCGAGTATCTCCAGGAAGCGCAGATCACGCCTGATACCCCTTTAGCGACGGCCTTGCTCTACGGGATTCGTTCGGACACTCAGGACCTCGGCCGGGAAGCGACCCAGGCGGACGTCAACGCGATTGAACGGCTGTATCCGCTTGCCAATAAGCGAATGCTCAGCGAGATACAACGCGGGCGCGTGCCGAAGGAGTATTTTCAAATGCTGGCTGAGGCGCTGGAGAACGCCCGAATCTACGGAAACGCCATTGTGACGTCCTTGGGCCGGATCGACAATCCGGATATGATCGGCGAGGTAGCGGACTTGCTGCTGCGCGAGGAACAGACGACGTGGACTATGTGCGTGGGCATGTTCAACGGCAAGTTGCTGATCTCGCTTCGGACAACCGACGAAGCCAACAAGGCGGAGGTCGTCGTCAAGCACCTCGTATCCAGAAAAGGGACCGGCGGAGGTCACCAGACCTACGCCGGCGGACAGATTCCTTTGAAGGAAGGTAGCCAGGCCGAATTCGACCGAATAGAGAAGGCAATTCGGAGAAAGTTTGTTCGCCTGATTGGAGCCGACGACCACCATGCCGTTAGACTGATCGCTGATACACGGAGTCCACAAAGCTGAAGGAGAAGCGTAAATGATACGCATCGTTCTTATCCGACACGGCCAGAGTACCTGGAACAAGGAGAACCGTTTCACGGGATGGACCGATGTGGATTTGACGGAGCAGGGGATGCGCGAGGCGCGCGAAGGCGGAATGGTGCTCAAGCAAGAGGGTTACACGTTTGACCTCGCCTTCACGTCCGTATTGAAGCGGGCGATCAGGACGCTCTGGATCGTGCTCGACCAGATGGATTTGATGTGGATTCCCATCGTAAATTCCTGGCGGTTGAATGAACGTCACTACGGAGCGCTGCAAGGCCTGAACAAAGCGGAGATGGCGCAGAAGTATGGGGAAGAGCAGGTCCATATCTGGCGGCGCAGCTACGATATCCAGCCGCCCGCTCTGGAGACAACAGACGAGCGCTATCCCGGCAAAGATCCGAAATACAAGAGCCTGGACCCGAAGGACGTCCCCGTGACCGAATGTCTCAAGGACACCGTCGCCCGATTCCTGCCTTACTGGCACGAGTCCGTAGTGCCTGAGCTGCGCCGGGGCAGGAAGGTTGTGATCTCCGCTCACGGCAACAGCCTCCGGGCTTTGGTCAAATACCTGGACAACATTAGTGACGAGGAAATCCCGCACCTCAACATCCCCACGGGCGTCCCCCTCGTCTACGAGCTGGGTGACGACCTGAAACCACAGAAGCACTATTACCTCGGCGACACCGACAAGATTGCCCAGGCCATCCAAGCCGTCGCCGCACAGGGCAAGATCAAAACGGACTGAGACGTATCAGGTACCCCGCCTCCTCCAATTGCAGCAGCTTCCTTGCTGCAAGGTCCGTTGAGTACCCAGATCACACTACTCGAAAAAGTCTGCAAACACGGTTTCTCTGTAGCGCTATTGGTGGTCTCGCGTTCTATACAGTAGAATTGGCCTTGACGACCATGACAGGAGTGTTTTTGTGCCAGACAACCCCGTTATAACGAAAGCAACCGATGAGCATCTCGTCGCAGAAACGTTACGAGGCAACGTCGCATCATTTGGCGACATTGTGGAGCGGTACTGGAATATGGTGGTCGCGCTGGCACTGACGAAGATTGCCGATTCCGCCGAGGCCGAGGACGTCGCGCAGGAGAGCTTCCTGAAGGCGTATTCCCAGTTGCATACGCTTCGCAAGCCCTCGCGATTCGCCGGCTGGCTCAGCAAGATTACCGTTCAACAGTGCGCCAACAGCGTCAGGAGGAGCGTTCGATGCCAGACCGCCTTTGGTTGTAAGGCCACGCCTGTCGAGGATTTGGACCAGCAATCGGTGCAGAGGAACCCGCCCGGCTTGACGGAAAATCAGATTCACTTTGTAAGGAGCGTAGTCGGCCGGATGCCGGAGAAATTCCAGCGGCTTGTCATTATGAGATTCGTAACCGGGCTTTCGGCGGTACAGATTGCGGAGCAATTAGGCAAACGTCCAGGCACGGTCCGGGTCTGGCTGCACCGGGCCTATAAGATACTTAGGAAGGACCTTGCTCCACTTCTTGAGGAGGTCGAATTATGAGTTGCGAAGAATATAAAGACCTTATCGAAAAATACCTCGATGGAATGATTGC
>CAYZAH010000461.1:0-2453 GCA_964475805.1 uncultured Pirellulales bacterium
AAGGCCGGCGACAGAGAATTCACGGGGACGCTGACGATCACGGCCGACAAGGAAGGGAATCTCATTGGGACGTGGACGAGTTCCAGGGGCGAGAGCAAGGTGACGGACGTAAAATATGAAGGCCGGACGTTGACCTTCAAGAGAACGATCGAGAGAGACAACGGTCCGATGGAAATGACCTTCGAGGGGACCGTCGGCTACAACTCGCTTGAAGGAGCATTCAAGAGCGACCGCGGAGAAGCGACCGCCACGGGAACGCGCGTGGGAGCCGCCGTTATCGGCACGTGGAATCTCGATATCGAATCCGAACAGGGCACGCGCAAGCAGAGGTTGCGAATCAATCCGGATCTGAGCGCTCTCTACGGATCCACGCCGATCAAGAAAATTACTCTCGATGGCGACAAGATCAGTTTCAAGTACGTCCTTCAATTCGGCGACCGGGAATTCGAAACAAGCTTCGAAGGAAAGGTCGCAGACTCGAAGCTTACAGGAGAAGTGAAGACGTCCAGAGGCACGTCGAAAGTCACGGGTACTCGGCGCACGTTCAGGAGGCAGAGGTCGGGCCAGTGATAATGCGGACCTGACGTTTCTCCTGCCCCGGAATATCTGCAGGCAAAGGCGGTCCGGGGCAGGGTAGAACAGCGGCTATTTGAGGGGCTCGAGCGCCACGGGTTCACCGCCCGGCGCTGCGAGCCCCCGGCGCTGCAGAAGAGAACCTTCGAGCCTGTAGAGTGAGACCAGTGCTTTGAGGTAGTTGGCTACGGCCTGAATCTCGGCGATTTGGCTGGCGACGAGATCTCTCTGGGCTTGGCCGACCAACAGTGAGGTGGATTTGCCAACGCGGAATTTCTCGGTCTCCACGCGGAGTTTCTCTTCTTGAAACTTCCGGGTAGCGCTGGTTGCGGAAATCTGCTCTTGGGTCCGGTTCACCTCGACGTAAGCCGAACGCACGTCTACCTGCACAAGTTGTGAAAGGTTCTCCATCGCCTCACGAAGCTGCTGCCGGGTCGCCACGGCACGGGCGTACCGGGCGCGGGCGCTTCGATTCAAGGGCGCCCCTTCGAAGGTCAGCCCCCAGGTGACGTCGTAATTGCCCCCATCTATGTTATTCACAGCCCTGTTGAACGTATCGGCGTAGCCGGTCTTGCCGAAAGAAATGAACATGTCCATTTGCGGCAGCAGGCCGTTCTTGGTTCGCACGACGTCGAGGTCGCCGCGTTGAATCTGGAGTCTGGCTTGATTGAGGTCGGGACGCATCCGCAACGCGACCTCAACGTGCCTGGCCACGTCGTCGAGTTTGACGTCCGGCGGCGCCGTGTCGTATTCGAGAACGATATCCCGGTCCCAGTCGATGCTCCTCGACGGGTTCAAGAGCCGCAGTAAATCGAGACGTTCCTGGGCAAGGGTGCTCCGGGCGTTGATGAGATTCTCCCTTCTGAGAGCAACCTCGGCTTGGGCGGCGGCAAGCTCCGTCTCGGCAAGGTCGCCCAATTTGATGCGCTCTTTCGTCTCGGTCATCTGCTTTTCGGCGAGGTTCAATGAGTTCGTATAGATTTCGATCTGCCTTTTGGCAAGCGCGTAATCCCAGAACTTCGATTCCACCTGCTCGACGAGGATCTCCGTGAAGCCGCGAAGCTCGTACTCGGAGATACGCGTGTCCAGCCTCGCCTGATTCACGCGAGCCAAATTGGCCTGGACGTCCAATCCTCGCAAAAGAGCTTGAGTTACCGTGACGCCGAGGCGATTGGCGGTGAAGGTGTCACTATACAGCGACGAATCCGTATAGCTCGTGCTGCCCTCAAGATCGAGGGCGGTGCCCGTAGGAAACAACTTCGACAACAGGACCGAGCCGTTAATCGAGTCTACCGTGGAGCTTTCCGTGCTAGAACCGGCGCGGGAGAGCCTGTCCGCGACGGTCCTTCGGTCGGAGACTTCCGGCGTGACGAGCGGATCGAAGACGGCAAGCTCCTCCTGCTCGAACGTGCGCTGTATTTGCGGGTTCATTCTCTGGATGAGCAGGGACTGGTTGTTCTCCATCGCCAGGAGAATCGCATCCTCGACGCCGATTTTCAACGGCCCTTCAGGCTCGACGGCCTCATTCACGGCAACCGGCTCCGGTGCTTTCGATTCGGCCCTTTCAACTCTCGGTTTTCGATTCCCGCTGAAGGTTGAAGAGTGAGTTTCACCCACCATCGGCCTATTCGACGGGATACACGAAGCCAGCACGAGAATCTGAAAAACAAGTGCGGTGCCATAGATTGCCGTGATCGGTTTGCGAAAAGACATAAGCATTTCTGTGGTAGGTTTCAATTTGCGGCGTTTCCCTCCACCTTTTTGCCGTCGGAAGTCGTCCCGGGCTGGAGGCGCTCGAAGATCGAGTATACGACGGGGACGAAAACGAGCGTAATGAGCGTCGAGCTGAGCAGCCCCCCTATCACCGCCCTGGCCATGGG
>CAYZAH010000461.1:2553-4293 GCA_964475805.1 uncultured Pirellulales bacterium
ACCCGTTCCTGATCCTTCCGTTCGATGAGGACGGGGCCTTTTCGAGGACCGACGGTGACCACGTTTCTGAGAACGACCGGCTCGCCTTCCGAGTTGGTAATCGTCAGATCAAGAATGTCTCGCAGGTCCATCTGCTCGGCGTCCCTGAGCTTGACAAGAATGGCATACTCGTCGCCGCCCTGACGGTAGTTGCCAGCCCGTGTTCCGGAGAGGATCGTCTGCAGGGCGTTGGCGATCTTCGAAACGGTCAGGTTCATATCGGCGGCTTTTTGCCGGTCGATGAGGACCAGCTCCTCCGGACTCCCCGATTCCCGGCTGACCCGTGCATCGGTGACACCATCGACCGATTCGACGATCTCTTTGACCTGAGCGGCCAGACGATCCGCCGTCTCAAGGTCGTGACCCCGGACCTCGACCTCGATCTTGTCGCCCTGAGTCGTGCCCAGGCGCAGGACGAATAGCCCCTGGCCGGCGCGGGTCCGGATAGTCACTCCCGGTATACCGCTCAGTCTGGCCCGCAGGTCGGCGGCGATTTCGTCGCTCGATCTGGTCCGCTGCGACTGAGGCTTCAGTGAGACGCGGATGTTGCCCGTATGCCCGCCGGCTCCGTGCCACGCCGAACCGCCAACGCTCGTTACCGTGCTCTTCAACTCGGGGACGGACTCGTCGACGATCCTCTCGATGACCTGAAATTTATCATCGAGAAGATTCAGCCTCGTACCGACCGCCATCTCTCCTTCGACTCGAACTTCGCCCTCATCCGCACTCGGCATCAGCTCCACCCCGATATAGGGCGTGAGCAGCAGACTTGCCACCAGGACCAGAACAGCGATAGCCACGACGAAAGCACGATTGGCCAAGGCAAAATGCAGAAGTTTCTTGTAAGCGTCTTCCAGGGCTTTCAAGAATCGCCCGCTCACTTTGAAGACGCGACCGCGAAAGCTGTGCTTGAATTTCTCATCGCTCGGCGTGCGAGGAAGGATGCGAGCCGAAAGCATCGGAACAACCGTCAGCGCCACCCCGAGCGAGCACAACAGCGAAAAACTGACCACAATCGAAAGCTGCTTGAACATCACGCCGGACATTCCCTTGACGAAAACCAGGGGCAAAAAAACCACCAGCGTCGTCAACGTGCTGGCAATCACCGCGGAGGTGACTTCCTCGGCGCCATTAATGGCCGCACGCTCCAACTGTTCGCCCGACTCCCTCATGCGAAAGATGTTCTCGAGCACCACGATTGAGTTATCAACCAGCATGCCGATACCCAACGCCAGACCGCCGAGCGTCATGATGTTGAGGGTGGCGTGACCGAAGTACAGCAGCGCGAAAGTCGCAATGATCGAGACGGGGATGGCGGTGGCGATGACAACCGTGCTGCGGATATTACGAAGGAACAGCAGCAGCACGAAGACCGCTAGAAGACCTCCGTAGAGGGCGGACGTGCCGACGTTCGTGATGGACCGCTTAATGTAGTCCGAGGTGTCGATGATGGGAATGACCTTTATTTGCGGTATGTCACGGTTGATGCGTTCGAGTTCGGCGAGGGCGGCTCGCGCGACTTCCACTGTGTTTCTGCCGGACTGCTTGTAGAGGGACAGCCAAATTCCTGGCACGCCATCGACGCGGATGATTCGGGTGATCTTTGTCCACGAATCTTCGACGCGGGCGATCTCCCTCAACTGGACGGGCGCGCCGTTTCGAATAGCGGCGGTGCTCTTCGACTTCGACGGCACTCTGACC
>CAYZAH010000462.1:0-4290 GCA_964475805.1 uncultured Pirellulales bacterium
CAGGCGCAATTCATCGTCACCTTTCATCCCGTGAATTCGTTCACCGTCAATTCCGAAGCTCCGCATCGTCCGGCGGGCGGATTCCGGTACGACGAAACAGGCGCCAGGTGATCGAGCAGCAATAATGGGGATGCTTTCAGGATCGATGTGGTCCGCGTGGTCATGCGTGCAGAAAACGATATCCGCATGCGTGACGTCTTCCGGTTTCATCGGCGCCGGCCTAATCCGCACGTGCTCGTTGGGCTTGCCTTTGGTTATCCTCTCGGCATAAGTGCTGAGGTAGGGATCGGTATAGATGATTTGTGTGGCGGACTTGAAGACGAATCCTTCCTGGCCGATCCACCAGACTCTAAGGTTGCCCGTTTTGACCTGTGTCTCGTTAATTTCGTTGATTAGTGCGTTCATGATTGACAGTCGATGATGACCTTCACCGCTCCGGTTTTGCTTTTATTGCAAGCGGTCTCGAAGGCGCTCACGGCATCGGACAAACTGAAGCGATGCGTGATGAGCGGATCCACCTTCACCTGCCCGGCTGATACCAATTCGATGACGCGAGGGAAATCTGTATACATGGCATTCGAAGAGGTTCGTATCGTCCGCTCTCCGCTGATAGATAGTGACGGGAAACGAATCTCATCTTCTTTCGTCGCCATCAGAACTAGCGTCCCGCCTTTCTTGAGGATTTCCAGCGATTCGAGAATACTGGCCGACGTGCCGACCGTATTAAAGGCCAGATCGACGCCCACGGAATCGGTTTTTTCCATCACAAGGCTGCGAAGACTTTTCGTACCACTGCTGAGATTCAAGGGAAAATCAACACCAACTCGCTCGGAGATAGCTATGTTCTCAGAGGCAATATCCGTAATAAAGGTCCAAGTCGCTCCATAAACCTTAACAAGCTGTGCGATCAACAGGCCGATGGGGCCGGCCCCGAGCACGGCCACCTTATCCAGCGGCTTTGGCCCGCCCACGTCTACCGCGTGAATGGCGGCGATGAGAGGATCGAAAAACGTCGCCTGCTCGTCGGTCACGTTTTTGGGCAGATCATAAATCTGGCCGGCGAACGCAGGACAGAATTCAGCCATCCCGCCGGGATAGAAGTCCATTTTGCCCCATCCCTGCCCATGGCCGAGATGTTTTGTATAATCGCACAGATTCTCCCGCCCACTCCGGCAGAAACTGCATCGACCACAGGTGATAAAGGTATTGACGCCAACGCGCTTACCGATCAAATGAGCGTCGGATTCGTCGAAGACCTCACGGACGACGCCCGTCAGCTCGTGGCCGAGAATGATGTTCGGCGGATTGTCGATGTGCCGGCCGAGGGTTTGCTTGGCCCAGGGATTCTCACCGTGGAAGTAACGAACGTCGCTGCCGCAGATACCGCATTTCGAGACCTCGATCAGGACCTGCCCGGCTGATATCACAGGTTTGGGCACGTCCATCACTTCGATCTGCTTCGGAGATTCATGGCTGTAGCCTCATTCCTCTAAATGAACCTCTATTTCTCCCACGGGGGCACTTCCGGCAAATACGAATCAAACTCGGCGACGAGTTTCTCTTCGTAATGCCCCGCGTATTCACCTTTTATGAACTTCTCGAAAGCCTGGTCATAGAAGCGCTTCCACGATTCGGCTTCGTGGCCGGGATTGATCGGATAGAACAGTACGTCGTTCATCTTGGCCGCCTCCATATCTCCCGGCGCATCCCCGATCATCAGAACGTGGTTCCTTTTATACTTACCTTTCGTGGCGCATTCAAGATGCTGAGCCTTCGTCCCCATTTCCTGCCCGGCAATCACGTCCGCGTATTTGGCGACGTCGTGCTCTTGCCACTCCCGTGCGAGCGCTTCGTCAGGCGTGCCTGAGACAACGACAACGTCTGTCAGAGGCCGGACCTTCTCCAATGCCCCACGCACGTATGGAAAAGGCGGCATTCCTTTGACGATCTCCTCGATGGCCCAGTTGACGCGATCACTCCAAGCGAGAGCTAACTCTAATTCACATTTCGCCTGCGGGTCCCTCATGTCGCCGATAGCTTGCTTGAGTCCGTCGTTACTCAACAGGCTCGTCGGATCATCCACCCAGGCGAAGTAATGCGGATATTGCGGAACCTGGAAGCCCCGCGCCCGGGTCATCGGATGGCTCGGCAATAGCTCTGCAAGGATGCGCCTGTTGGTCTTGTGCCGATTAGCGCCGCGGGTCTTGGAGAACAGGTCCGCAAATTCCTTGCACTCGCGAGCCGCCTGAGCGACCGGCTGCAAACCGAAATAAGCAATCAGCCAGGGGCAGAAACACTCACGCTGCTTGATGCCCATCGTATCGAAGACGGAGCCATCGGAGTCGATGCCGACGAAGAACTCGTGCTTCGGTTGAAACGCCTTGAGCGGCTTGGCCGGATCGGACGCCGTCATTTCGTATCGCCGTAGTACTTGTACTCTTTGACTTTCTTCGGACCCCGCTTGTCGGACCTGCCGCCTCTCTCTTGCCGCAAGGGGATCTTCATACCGTCGGTCCGTTCGAGCCAGGCGTACATTCTCGCCCGCAACTGCGCGATGCGTTTCTTGTGCTCGGGCTTGTCGAAAAGGTTGTGCATCTCGTCGGGGTCGTTCTGTAGATCGTAAAGCTCGTCAGTGTCCCAGATGCCCTGGTAGTGGATGAACTTGTAACGGTCCGTCCGGACGCCGTAGGTCGTGGGCGTCTGAGGGAAGTTCGCCTCCCAGTAGTACTCATAGAAGACGGCGTCGCGCCAGGGGGCGCTGCGGTCACTGAATAACGGGAGGAAGGATTGGCCATCCATATTGTCGGGAGCGCGGGCGCCCGCGGCGTCGAGAACGGTCGGCGCGATGTCGATGTTTTGGACAAGTTGCTCGATGACGGTGCCAGGCTTGATGAGGTCGGGGCACTTGGCCAGCATCGGAACGCGCATGGATGCCTCGTACATCTGGCGTTTGTCGATCAGCCCGTGCTCGCCGAGGCAGAAGCCGTTGTCGCCCATGTACACCACAAGCGTGGAATCGGCCAGGCCCTTGTCTTCGAGACATTTGAAAACCCGCCCGATGCTGTCGTCCACGCCGAGCAGCGTCTCGCAATACTGCCTGTAGAACGTGTCGAAATCCATCGCCCCATGGTACATGTAATCGACGCCGTGCCAACTGTTGCGCTGCTCTTTGACCCAGGCGGGTTTTCCCGCGTAGTTCTCGGGCGTGTCGGCCATGCTCGCCGGGTATTCGATCTTCGCGTTCTTGTATCTGCCGCGATGCCGCTCGCAAGGCTCGAACATGGCGTGGACCGCTTTGTGCGAGAGATAGAGGAAGAACGGCTTGTTGCGGTCCTTTTCGAGCCATTCGACCGCGTAGTCGGTCAGCAGATCGGTCATGTGGCCCTTGACCTTGACCGTCTTGCCGTCGATATTCAGCGTGGGATTGAGATAAACGCCCTGGCCGCGGAAGCTGATCCACTTGTCGAAACCGGGGCGGGGCTGGTCGTCGCCGTGGCCCATGTGCCACTTGCCCATGAAAGCAGTCTCATAGCCGATGTCCTGTAGATATTGCGGGAAGAAGACGACGTCCTTGCGAATGGGCGTCTGGTTGTCTACGACGCCGTGACGGTGCGAGAATTGGCCCGTCAGGATCGAGGCCCGACTGGGCGAGCAAAGGCTCGTCGTGACGAAGGCGTGACGAATGTAGGCGCCTTCGCGGGCCATGCGGTCCATGTTGGGCGTTTCGAGAAACTTGGGCTTGCCCAGAAACCCCATGAAGTCGTAACGATGATCGTCGCTGAGAATGAAGATAACGTTTCGGGGCTTGCGGCCCGTGATTTTCTGGAGTTTCTGGACGGCCTTCGCCGTAGTGCGGCTGCCCAGACCCACCGCCAGTGAGGCGATACCGACGGATTTGAGCAAGTCTCTTCGGGAAGTGTTTTTGCTAATCATGCGTAACATCCTTTCGTAGGATGGGCATCCCGCCCATGCGTTCACGGGCGAGACGCCCGTGACAAAAATAGGTCCTATAGGTCCCATGAGACCTATTTGTTCGGCCCTGCCTTCTTCCTCAGACCCCGCTAAACGCGGAGAATCCTCCGTCCACGGGGACGACCACGCCGGTCACGAATTTGGCCGCATCGCTGAGCAGCCATATGACGGTCCCGATGAGCTCTTCGGGCTTGCCGAACCGGCCCATCGGCGTATGGTCGACAATCGTCTTGCCGCGAGCGGTCAGGTCGCCGGTCTTCTCATCAGTCAGCAGGAATCGGTTCTGTTCGGTCAGGAAGAAGCCCGGCGCAAGGGCGT
>CAYZAH010000463.1:0-4287 GCA_964475805.1 uncultured Pirellulales bacterium
GATGTGGCAGGGGCCGATGAATTTCAAAGACAATACCCCTTTCACCGGGTCTTCCATCCACCGGAGATGCAACATGCCTTGAGGCTGGCGGGCGGAGATTTGCAGGAGGCCTCAGCCCTGCTCTGGTCTATCAAGGAAGCTGTTGTCAAGGCATTGGGATGTGCATTCCATCTCGTGGATCCGCGGCAAATCAACGTCTATCCATCTGTAGGGGGCGCGGCCGGGGGGGGGGATCGCGGGTATGCCTTTCCGGTTGGCTTAACAGAAAAGGCCCGGGCGCGGGTTCCCCTGGCTGCCGGCCGGTCCTTGTGGGTGCGGTCGCTCCCTCAGGGCAAGAGGTGGCTTTCCATCGCCCACTTGAATCGGGGACCGGCAGGCCATGAATAACCTGACGTGCGATTACTTGCCGCGTTTAGACGGAGTATCGGCGGCAGAACTGGCTCGACTTTTCCCGGAGCCTTCTATCACCGCCCCCCTCCTTTCTCTGTTGCAGGAATCCGGTATTGACGGTTTTGACCTGCGAAGCATCGTGGTGTCAAAAGATCATGTTCCTATTCTCTTGTTGCCGCTGTTTGAAACCCGATTTGATTTGTCGACTTTTGTGGAGGGATGGATCAAAAAATCGCTGAAAGCGGCAGGTCGTCTCATGCCCTCGGTTTTTCACCCCCGCATTTTGGGCGTGGGGTTGGTTGAGGGGGAATGGAGTGAAATAGGGATCGACCCTCAAATCGATGAGGGCACCCTCGATGCGGCATGCAAAATGGCCTTTAGCACCTTGCAATCGCTCGCGGCCGAACATGAAAGCGACATCGTAACGCTTTACAACTTTAATCAGTACGGCAAACTGCCCGAAGAAGTATTGAAGAAATTCAACCGGGTGCAATTCCGGTCTTGTGCCCAACTGTCGATCGATTTCAGCAGCCTGGAGGAATACCTGGGCCGCCTTTCAAGGGCCGCAAGAAAAGGCCTGCGCCGCAAAATGCGGGTTGCCTCCGAAGTCCGGGTAATTCGCAGCCGTACTATTTCTCCCTTTCTGAACAGGGTGTACAAGCTTTATCAGGATACCGTGGCACGGAGCCCCCTAGCGCTTGGTATGCATAACCGCCTGTTTTTCGATAAAATGTGTGAAAGAGTACCGGGCGCCGAATACACGCTCTATTTTGTGCGGGAGGAACTCGCTGCTTTCAACCTCCTCTTCGTAAAACAAGAAGCGATGGTTGATAGATATTTCTGCATGGATTACCCACTCGGCAGCAAATACAATCTTTACGCCTTGTCCTGGCTTGAAAATGTCCGCACCTTCGTGGAGCGGAAAATACCTCTCTATTACGCCGGCCCGGGCACGGAGAAGACCAAAGCACACCTGGGTGCCACGTTCATCCCGAGCTTTGTTTTATTCAAACACCGACAGCCGGTCTTTGACCGCCTTCTTGTCTGGCAGTCTCCGGTGGTCAACAAGGTCCTGAGCCACCTCGGGTTCTGGCCCGCCGTCTCTTCTCGCCCCGCCTCCGATGCTCCGGTCCGCGGTCAGGGTAGAACCTTCAATACCGCCGCCCATAGACGCGAAATGGAGATTCATGACCCAAGAAAGTGAATACGCAATCCAAGTCGACAAACTGACGAAGCGCTACGGGGATTTACTGGCGGTCAACGACATATCGTTCACCGTCAAGACAGGCGAGGTGTTCGCCCTGCTGGGTCCGAACGGCGCCGGGAAGACCACGACCGTTGAGATCATCGATACGATCCGCACGCCCACGTCTGGAAGAGTGACCCTTCTTGGAATGGACGTTACGGAAGAAAAGCACGACATTGTCCGACGCATCGGCGTCCTCCCGCAGGGGTTCAGCTCGTTCGACAGGATAACGGTCAGAGAGACCCTGCAGTACTACTCAAGGATTTACTCCGGCAGGAACACCGATATCGACGGGCTGATAGAGCTCGTCAACCTCAAAGACAAGGCCAAAGTGCAATACAAGAACCTCTCCGGGGGTTTGAGGCAGCGCCTTGGAATCGCGCTTGCGCTCGTTAACGACCCCGAGGTCGTGTTCCTCGATGAGCCGACGACAGGGCTCGACCCTCGCGTAAGGCACGAGGTGTGGCAAGTTCTGCAGGGCCTGAAGAAGGAGGGGAAGACGGTATTTCTGACCACGCACTACATGGAGGAGGCAGAGCTTCTTGCAGACACGGTCGCAATTATTTCCAGGGGGAAGATCATCGCGATGGGCTCTCCCGGGGAACTCATCGAAAACAACACAAATCACCAGATCCTCACGCTGCAGTCCGTTGATGAAAAAGCCTTTGAAATCGTCCGGAAGATAGGCTTCGATCCGGTTCTAACCAATCACAAATACGTCAAGATCAGGGTGGAGCACACGGAAGATGTGCAGCAGATACTGACCGCCATGAAGGATGCCGGGGCGTTTTACCTCGGCTTGGACGTTCGGAGACCCAACCTTGAAGAGGTTTTCTTGAAGCTCACCGGAGAGGCGCTCAACGGCAATCACGCAGGGGAATGGGGGTCGAAATGAACCCGCGCGTTCTCGGCGCAAATCTTTTCGTAAAACTCATGAGCGTGTACCGCGAGAAGACCACCATGTTCTTCACGCTTGCGTTCCCGATAATCCTGATACTCGTGTTCGGCACGATCTTCATGAGCCAGGACAACGTGAACTTCCACCTTTGCGTGCAGGACCTCGACCAGTCGAAGTTGTCCGCAGAGTCCATCGAGACCCTCGGGCTCAACGGGAAGTTCAAGATAACTATGGTCGACCCTGCCGTCGACGCCGCGCAGTACGTCAGGGATAAGAAGGTAAACCTTTTGCTCGTTATTCCCAAAGGCTTTGAAAAGTCCGCCATGCGGAGGAGCATTCTCAAGGACTACAAAGCATCCGTCACCGTAACCTTTGTGTACGACCCCAGTTCTTCTTCGGTTTCCACGAAGATGGAGATTCTGAACGGGGTGATCGCCAAGGTAAACCAGGAGATGTCCGGGATACCGCCGTTCATCCGGTCGGTTGAGAAATCGATACTCACCAAGAAATACCGGTTCATAGACTTCTTCATTCCCGGCATCATCGCGATGGCGGTGATGACCCTGAGCCTCTTCGGAACGGTGAACATGAACACGGAGCTGCGGCAGAAGGGCATCATCAGGAAGCTGTCCACGACGCCCATCACCCGTACCGAATGGATACTGTCGGACATCCTGTACCAGTTCATCCTCGCGGTGATATCCACGACTGTGATGCTGCTGGTGAGCTACGCCGTGTTCAACGTCAGCCTGCATATCAATGCCTGGCTCCCTGCGTTTATTTTGCTTGACGTCTTCGCGTTCGTCGGAATCGGGATGATACTCACTCGCTATGTCAAGGAGGCGCAGAGCGCGGGTGCCGCTGCAAACGCCATCAGTTTTCCGATGATGTTCCTCTCTGGGAGCTTCTTCCCCATCGAGCTGATGCCGGGTTTCCTGCAGACGTTCGCCAAGACATTGCCCCTGTATTACGTGAACGAGGGGCTCCGGGCATCGATGATATTTGAAGACAACACGACCGCGTGTCGTTACTCTGCGGTCATAGGGGTTTTTGCAGCCGTGGTCTTCGTCCTGGGCATAATAGCCACCAAATGGGAAGAGGGCCGATGACTGGTTGGTACACCCTTCGCACCCTCACTCAAGGGACGAGGTTTGCTGCCAATGTTGTCGGTCGGTATCATGGGAGGTGAGATTGAAGAGGTGAAGACATGAAAATAAAACTTATCGCACCCCATGAACAGCGTGCAGACTCCGTCCCCACTCCCTTCAAACTGCAGAGGGTAAATCTTCCCCTTGTGGCGGCGCTCACCCCGCCTGGCCACACGATTACAATCGTCGAGGAAGCTTCTGCTCCTGATGACATGAATGAAGATGTGGATTTGGTCGGCATCACTGTCTTGACTGAACTCGCGCTAAGAGCCTATCAGATCGGTGACAACTATCGCCGGAGAGGTGTCAAGGTGGTGATGGGAGGGATTCACCCTACTGTGTTGCCTGACGAAGCCCTAGAGCATGCGGACTCTGTAGTTATGGGGGAAGCGGAGCGTGTCTGGCCGCAACTTGTATCGGACGCCGCCTCGGGACAGATGCAAAGAATATATCGGGCCGACAGAATGAACCGTCTCAAAGGTCTCCCCAAACCACGGCGAGATCTCCTCCCCGGAACCAAAGGAAAGGGTTATGGTCCAACCCCCGTCGGCGTGGAGACATCCCGCGGATGTCCTTACGATTGCGAATTCTGTTGCATTGGCCAG
>CAYZAH010000464.1:0-4281 GCA_964475805.1 uncultured Pirellulales bacterium
CCATTCTCATCGAAGATGGTTCAATCGCGCAGATCGGGCCGAAACCTGTGCCTTCCGATTGCGACGAGACGCTCGACGCCGGAGGCAGGATGGTGGCCCCGGGTTTCATTGACGTCCATATCCAGGGTGCCGGCGGCGCCGATATCCTTGATGGGACTCTCGAAGCGCTCCAAGCTATCTCGCAAACCTGTGCTCGGTACGGAGCGACAGGTTTCCTTGCAACCACCGTGTTCAAGCCGGGCCAGGAGAATCGGCATCTGACCTTCGCCGCTGAATACGTTGACAAAGACCTCGGCGGAGCGGACCTGCTTGGCATCCATCTCGAAGGGCCTTTCATTTCTCTTACGAAGAAAGGAATGATATTGCCGGAGTGCATCTGCGAGGCGTCACAGGAAACGCTCGACGAGATTCAGAATATCACGGCGGGACATCTAACGATGATGACGATCGCGCCCGAGCTGCCCGGGAGTCTCGGACTCATTCAATCCCTTGTCGAGGCTGGCACAATTGCTTCCTTTGGCCACTCGAATGCGACCTACGAACAGACCTTCGACGGTTTCCACGCCGGCATTTCCCACGTCACGCATACGTTTAACGCCATGCCGTCCCTGCACCATCGAGCGCCCGGGCCGTTAGCGGCGATCTTCGAGACAGAGGACGTCACGGCTCAATTGATTACCGATGGCGTGCATATACACCCATCAATTCTGAAACTGACTTTCGATATCCTCGGACCGAAGCGGACGATCCCTATTACGGACGGCATGCAAGCCATCGGCCTGGGTGATGGCAATTTCGTCTACAACGGTATCCCTTACGAGTCCAAAGGCGGGGCCGCACGATATAAAGATGGAACGCTTATCGGTACAGCCATTGGCCTGAGCCAGATGCTTGAAAGGTTCATCGCCATGACCGGCTGCCCACTCAGTGACGCTATCAAAACTGTTACCGAGAATCCGGCGAAAGTCCTGGGCCTCGAAGACAGAAAAGGCACGATCTCTGTCGAGAAGGACGCTGATCTGGTCCTGCTCAATCCTGATCTTTCGGTACACGCGACACTTGTGGGAGGCAAGGTTGTGTTCAGGTCGTGACGTCGTTGCGAACATCGCCTGAAAAGTCGAAAGAGCGGAATGAAAGAAGGGAGAGCCTTGCTGTTTAGACTCTCCCGTTTGTCTATGTGGCTCTTTCCTTCTTCTGTGTTTAGCCCTTTCTTGCTACGCCAGGTGTACGATCAGACTTGTGTGCAATATCCCGGTTAGGCATAACAAGCTCAGACTAACATGGCCGCAATGGTCATTATTCAGAGCCACCCATTTCCAAAAGCCATTAGTAAAATCGGCACTCTCCTGGTGAAAGCTTGAGGCTTTTTTGTGTCGAACACCTTAGCTCCCGGCCTGCCGACACTTACACTGAAAAATGGTTTGAAGCCACAGCGTTGAGACGGTAAGATTCCGTTCGGATTCGACCGTGGAGTCAGTATTCAAGCATCCATTATATTGGCGGTTTTGCACATGAAAGTTCTTGGTATCTCGACAAGCCCGAGGATTCAGAGCAACAGTGACATGCTGCTGCGCCGGGCTCTGGCCGGCGCGGAATCGGCGGGCGCAAAGACTGTCTATGTTCGCCTATCTGACTATACCGTAGGACCTTGCCTGGCGTGCAATGCTTGCCTGGCGACCGGCTATTGCCGTGTTGCAGACGACTATCCACAACTTCTGAACGAGATACTCGATGCGGATCGCTTGGTTTTCGCCACGCCGGTCTTTTTCATGTCGGTCTGCGCCCAGGCCAAAATGCTTATAGATCGTGGTCAATGCCTGTGGGCGTACACGCACATCGCCAAGAAGCAGCTTTTCACGCCGGAACGAGACCGCCGGGCTATGGTCATTGCCGTCGCTGGGTCCAAGAGCAAGAAGCAATTTGAGAGCGTTCGACTGACGATGAGGTCCTATTTCGATGCGATCCAAATGAACTATACCTTCAACTTGTTCGTCAGCGAGGTCGACGCTCCAGGTGAAATCGAGAAGCACCCTTTAGCCCTCGAGGAGGCCCACCGGCTCGGCAGGCAACTGATTGCGGCCGACACGCCTGTGTCCGAAGGGCTCATTGACGTCCAGATAACATGAGAACGGATCATATCGGAGGTCACGGGCAGTCGGCAGACTTTCTTCACAGCTTCCTCCGTGCAATCAGTACTGCTGTTCAAACGCCTCACGATAGACCTGGATCGTATCGGAGGCCATCCGGCTAACCGAATGATTTTCCCGAAGATATGTCAATGCGTTGTCCGCCATTTGATGGGCGACTTCCCGCTTGTCCAGCAAGTGCTGTAGAGTACGTAGGATGCTGAGATCGTCGTTCGGATTGAACACAAGTGCTGTCCGTCCCTCTACAATCAGATCGTCTACTCCCCCACGGCATGCTGCAACGGCTGCACCAACACCCATTGCCTCCAACAACAGCGAATCGAAAACGTGACTCGGCCGGGGTCGAATGAACACATCCGCCGAGGCAAGAATTGATTGCCAGGGCATCTCTCGGGGCACAAGTGTCACGATACGAAGCAGGTCCAGCGCGGTCAGCAGCTTCCATAATTGCTCGTCCGCCCGGCCATTTCCCACAACCACCATCATGAACTCATAACCATCGACGAGTAGGTGCCTGACGGCACTCAGAAGATTCTCATACTCGTCGGCTTTCCTGAAACGGTGCGCGACTACGAGGGTGGCAACCTGGGAAGACTCAGAAAAGCATTGCGCAGTTTGTGCCGCGAACGTGCCCATGTTGATACGTCGTATCAGTCCGGCCAAGTGTGGATGCACTCTGGCCATGCAGTCAGCGATACTCTGGGCCGGCACGATGATTTTTTTGCAGTATGTTGATGAAACGAACAACGGTTTCCATCGTTTCGGTAGAGAGTTGACCGTTAGCACGTAAGGTACGTCCAACACGTCCGCCAATCGTCGAATCGTGGATGCCTGGCTCTCACATAAACCATGCAAAACGGTCGGCTTGAATTTCATAAGCCGTTCGGCGAGGAGCCGCATGTTGAGAGCTCCCATCAATGGAACGTTAAAGACAGGGTGCGTGATGACTTCGGCGGTCGCCGTGAACTCAGAGGTAGGATCCCATGAGGGCGGGCAAACCAGCGCGACGGGAATCGATTCGTCGGCCAGACCCACCAACAAACGCCGCAAGAAGATGGGGTATTCTCCGATCGTGCGTTCTGATGCGATCAGAGCCACTCGAGGCCACTTCTCTTTGATCTGTTCCTGCGCCATGTTCCATTATCCTCTGCCGTCTGCTTGATCAGAATATATATTATCGGGAAAAACCGCCCTTCGCTATCGCAAAAGAAACCATACACGCAAAGCCCTACCGACCTGCCTCTCATCCCAGGCAAAGCGAGCGAGCGGCGCCCGGGCAGAAAAACCGCACCCCTGATAGACTCATCCCGGCGTGAGGCATCTTCAGATTTGCCTTGTGATTTCGCCCATGTTTGTTATAAGGGGTTTGAACGGAAAGGATATATTATGGGACGATTAGTAGTGATCGCCAACCGGTTGCCCTTTAGCATGACTAAGACAGACGGAGGGTTTCATTTCCGCTCGAGCGCGGGAGGCCTGGCCGTCGGACTGTCTTCGTTGCCGGAATCCTACGAGCGTCTCTGGGTCGGGTGGCCCGGAGTGGCGAACGAAAAACTCACGGCGCAAGACAAAACGAACATTAGAGAAAAGCTCGCCGCGGAAGACTGCCTGCCCGTGTTCCTATCCAAAAAACAAATGGAGCTCTACTACCAGGGTTTCTGCAATGAAACCATTTGGCCCCTTTTTCACTATTTCCCCACCCGGACGATATGGGAAGATCGTTTCTGGCAAGTTTACAAGCAGGTAAACCAAATCTTCTGTAAAGAGGCAATGAAAATCATCAAGCCTGGCGACAGGGTCTGGGTACACGATTATCAACTCATGCTTCTTCCCAGACTTTTGCGGGAAAAGTACCCCGAACTCGAAATCGGATTCTTTTTGCACATCCCATGGCCGTCGTTCGAGCTATTCCGGCTTCTGCCCTGGCGTGAAGATATTCTCAACGGTTTGTTAGGCGCTGATTTGATCGGCTTTCACACCTACGATTACGTTCGCCACTTCCTCAGTAGCGTATGCAGAATCGTGGGCTTCGAGCATACGTTGGGCAAGCTCCAGGTGCACAACCGGATCGTCCGAGTGGACGCCTTTCCGATGGGGATCGCCTATGAAAAGTACTCCCAGGCCGAGAACGAGC
>CAYZAH010000465.1:0-3421 GCA_964475805.1 uncultured Pirellulales bacterium
CGGCATCCGAATCTTCGTGGGCCACAACCGCCGGCGAGCCGGTGCTGTTGGAGATCGCAACGTACAGAGGCTCGGCGGCATTTCCTGAAGCTCCCCGGATCCAGAGCGACAATTCGCCAACGCCGCCTACTGTCCAGTCACGCAACGTTGTTAACGTGAGCACCGCCTCGGAGTTCGACACGATGCCTTCATTGGCGTACAAGAGCGGCATGGATTGCGAGCCACCGTGAACGATCGTCTGCTCGGCATACGGAGGTGTCAAGTAGCCCACCTGTGATCCATTGTCGGCGACGCCGAAGCCGTCGATCCAATGCTGCCAGATCGCCTCATTGTTCGGATCGTCGTCGGTATAGCTCTCGAAGTCATCAACCAGCAGGTAATCACTGACGGTGAAAGTCCAGACGGGGCCTTTACGCGGACTTCCGTTATACACCTCATCCACACGCCAGTAGTACGCGGTGTTCCCCTCAAGGAACCCTGGATCATGGCTCTCGTCTCCCAGTGTTTTGGATCCGACGTATTCGGGTGAGGATGTGTCGGCGCTGCGCACGGCGTCCTTATCCGTTCCGAGGTACACCTGGTGTGACGCCGCATTATCCGCCGCTGTCCAGCTTAGGACTGTCGCCATCGCCACGTCGGTCGCACTGTTGGCCGGCTGTGGATCGCCCACCGCGCCGGGCGTCGTAAAGGTCCAGACGTCGCCTTCATACATATCCGCGCCGAAGCCTTCATCGACCCGCCAGTAATAAACCTTTTCGCCTTCAAGTTGACCGGGAGAATAGTTGGTCGTACTGAGCACGATGCCGCCCTGTGTGGTGTTCTGAACCTGCTCATAATCCTCACCGAGATAGAAGGTGTGTATGGTCGCGCCGAGGCCCGCTGTCCAGGACAAGGTCGGCGTCGTCCCTGAGACGGCATCGCCGTCGGCTGGGACCGGATTGTAAGCGGTCTTGGGCGGAATCGAGAAGCTCCAGACCGGACCTTTCCAGGGACTCTCCGGATTGGCATCATTAACCTCGTCAATGCGCCAGTAGTATGTCGTTCCTCCGACGAGGCCTTCGGGATAAACGTTTCCGGGAAAACCGGCGAGATAGAAATCCGTGGTCTGGTTGCCGCGGAAGAAGGCCGAATCTCGCGTCGCTTGCTCCACTTCACTGAGATTGTCGCCCAGGTACACGTCGTGAGATACCGCAAAATCACCCGATTTCCAGGAGAGCATCACCCAGGTGCTCACGTAAACCGCACCGTCGCCTGGGGTAGGCCGGTAAGCATACGGCTGAGGTACTCCCGCCATGATGCTCCGAATCTCCCCCAACGACATTGCGTGGTCGTAGATACGGACCTCATCTATCGACCCAAGCCATCCGCAGTTATTGTAAGTAGGGAAGTTTCCGATCCGAACGGGTATACCGTTGTCGCTGAATTGACTGGCCGGGATATTCGAGGTATTGCGAGCCATGAGATCGCCGTTAACATAGACCTCTATGGCCTCGTCTGGTTGATAGACTCCCGCCATGTGGACCCACTCGTCCATAGGCAGAGGTTCTGGGGAGACAGTATTGGTAATCTCCGCTCCAGTAGCGCTGATCATGAACGCAGCCGGATTAGCCACTCCGCCCGAGATGGCTTCGATGTTCAATGACCAGGACCTGGCGTTTGAGCCTCCTATCTTAGAGACAATCCGCCCGTTGTTGGTATTGGAGCTATCCAGCATGACCCATGCAGACAACGTTATCGCTCCGGTGAATTGAAGCTCTGGCTGATCTCCGATCTCCACGTAGTCTTCGGGTCCGCCCCCGAACTGCATGGCCGAATCCGGGCTGCCGGACCGGTTGGAAGTAGGCACGACCGTCCCATTGATGGTCCCGTCCAGCCCGTTACCACTGGCATCCCCGCCATCGCCGTCCAGCGGCCAATAGCCCACCAAATCGGCCGAGGTATGTGTGACTCCTACAGATAAAACGATAAGGATCAAAGAATACACCAACTTCTGACACATACTGAACCTCCATCAAAATAATTGTGGACAATGGACAAATACGCTGGGTTACCCCTATGGCCGGTACAACCGGATGTCATCGACGTACACCGTTCCGGAACCGCCCGGTCCGGCTACACCCGACTTGGTTCCCAGACCGATCGCGATTTTATCCACGGTGGCCAGGTTGATACCTCGATCGGCAAGGGCCTGTAACGGGACCGTCCATTGGGTCCACCCGCGTGCCAGCGCTGCCTGGGAGTCGTCATTGACTATGACGGCGGGTGCGCCGGCACTGTTGGAGATTGCTACGTAGAGCGGCTCGGCGGCATTGGCCGCGCTGCCCCGGAACCACAGCGACAGTTCCGCTACGCCCGCCAGCGTCCAGTCGCGCGGTGTCGTTAAGGTCAGCACTCCTTCCGAGTTTGTGACGCCGGCTTCGTTGGCGTACAAAAGCGGCATGGACTGAGAGCCGCCATGGACAATCGTCCTTTCGGCATACGGGGGCATGAGATAGCCAACCTGAGCGCCGTTATCAGCGATGCCGAAGCCGTCGATCCAATGTTGCCAAATGGCCTGTCCGGCCGCATCATCATCCGTATAGCTCTCGAAATCTTCTACGAGAAGAAAATCACCTACCGTGAAGGTCCAGACAGGGCCTTTAACCGTATTTCCATTATAAACCTCGTCCACGCGCCAATAGTATGAGGTACCCAGTTCGAGCATTCCGGGATCATAGCTTTCATCGCCCAGCGTTTTGGGGCCTCTGTACTCGGGCGAGCTGGTGTCGGCGCTGCGCACGGTGTCCTTGTCTAATCCGAGGTATACCTGGTGTGAAGCAGCGTTATTTGCTGCTGTCCAGCTTAAGGTTGTGTCCATCGCCACATCGGTCGCCCCGTTGGCCGGCTGCGGATTCCCAACCGCGCCTGGCGTTGTAAATGTCCAGACGTCACCTTTGAACGTGTCAATGCCGTCAAACGCATCGATCCGCCAGTAATAAACCTTCTCTTCTGCAAGCGGGCCGGGATTGTAGGACGCCGTTCCGACAGGGACACCCAGGGTGGCATCGTTCACTTGGTTATAATCATCTCCGAAATAGACCGTGTGTAATTTCGCGCCGAAGCCCGGCGTCCAGATTAGAGTCACCGTCGTACTTACAATCTCGGCACTATCAGCAGGATCCGGATTATACGCCGTCTTGGGTGGGATAGAAAAACTCCAGACGTTCCCTTTCCATGGACTATTCGGATCAGCGTCATTGACTTCGTCAATTCGCCAATAGTAGGTCGTTCCCGGCACAAGGCCCTCCGGGTAAGCAAAGCCGGGGAAGCCGGCCACGTAATACGTCGTGACCTGGTTGCCTCGGAACACGTCCGATTCGGGCGTGGCTTGTTCGACGTCTTCGAAAGTTCTCCAGGGTTTTGAGATGACGGCCATTTCTTG
>CAYZAH010000465.1:3431-4279 GCA_964475805.1 uncultured Pirellulales bacterium
GTGGCTTGCTCAACCTCTTCGAAAGTGCCGCCCAAATACACGTCGTGAGAGACTGCCAACTGTCCCGGCTTCCAGCTAAGCGTCACCCAGGTATCCTCATGGTAGGCACCATCCGCCGGATCGGGATTAGAGGCAAGAGCGTTGGCCCCACCTGCCGCATCGACGATTCGAACCTCATCAACGAACAGATCACCAGTCGCCCCAAAGCCCCACGAGATTCGGTCAATCACGCCCGTTCCCCCCGTGAACTCGTCGAGGTTCGCCGCACTGACTCCGTTGCTTGTGAAATCCTTGAGCATCACTCTGACCTGCTCATAGCCGGGCTGGTCATCAACAGTGACGCTGGTAGTCCCGAAGTCCGGATCCCAGTCGGGGCCCCCCAGCCTCAGCTCCAGGTAGCTGATAGCGTCTGTCCCGCCATCGATGTAGAACTCGAGGTAAGCTGTGTCGAAGTCGATGCCGGACAGATCTAAATTCAGACTCATTATGCCCGTAATCCAGGCCCACTCTCCCCAGGTCGCAAAGTCTCGTTTCAAGTGATTTGCGCCCTGGTAGGGGTTCGAGTTGCTGACGACAAACTGGCTGTCAGCGCGCAACGCTAAATCAGCGCCGGGCGGGAGTTCTTCACTGAATATGATCCATTCGCCTCCAAAGGCGACGGTTGTTGATAGGGCGATAACCGCTATCAGGGTGAATGTGAATTTCGTCATGGTAGATTTCCTCCTTTTAAGGGTTAAGAATGCCAAACAAGTTGCTTGACTGTAACCTGTCGCACGTAATAACTCCTCCGCTGTTCGGAAAACTACTCGTCGGGGCAAAACCCACCGCAGCCCGGCGAGAATTACGCC
>CAYZAH010000466.1:0-4251 GCA_964475805.1 uncultured Pirellulales bacterium
CTCGCGGGTCCCGAACCCCAAACCCCGCAAGGGACTGCTCCATCTCAGCGTGTTGACGAACCACTTTCCCAATGTCCACTTCTCTTTCCATCACGAGCGATTCTACCCGCGCCGCTATGCCTTGCCAACGATTTATTCTGAACGGTCGCCAGATCGCAGATCAGTCGAATAGGCAGATGGCTTTTTGGGAGGTTACATCGCTTAGGAGGCGGAGCTTTCGGTCCGGCTGCAAGAATTTGACGACGTTGGCGTACTTGGCGCTTTCGGGCAGAACCTCCGGGAGGTGGTTGGGCATCTCTTCGAGCATCGCTTTGTTGAAAACGGCGCCGCCCTTGCCCGGGAACAGGGCGACGTAGAAGATGTCCCCCTCCACGAGGTCCTGGAAGAAGTGCGTCCCGAAAGACATCTCGGGCATCAGGTCGCCGCCTTCGTAGGCGATCTCGGCCAGCACGGCTGCATTGTTGATGTCGTGAAAACTAACGGGAACGCCCAAGCTCGGCGTGGTCGTCCCCCATCGGCCCGGGCCCAGAAAGATGGTCGGCTCGGTTTCCTTGTCCTCTATTCGTTTGTTCAGCTCGCCCACCAGCCTGGCGACGTCGTATTTGCCTGATAAGGACAGGTCGACGTAGGCGGCCGGCTCGACGTAGATGATCTTCTTTATGTCGTGACGTATGCTGCCTCCCATGAAGTAGCCTTCACACTTGAACAGGATCTTCTGTGGATCGGGATCAGCGGGCATCTGGACGTGAGCTTGCTGTCCCCTGGTCTGCAAGGGACGGCACTGTAGCAAATTGACGATGGGTTTTTGATCGTGCGCGAAGTTGACCGTGAACTCGATGTCCACCGGATACTCGTAGTGACGTTCAAGCGTCTTGAGGATGTTCTGCATGATCTGAACGAAGGGTGTCTCGCTCAAGAGCTTCTCGAACGTGAGCAGCCAGTATTCCCTTTCGCCGGTGCTGGAGGAATTTCGCGCTTGGCGGGCCTGTCTTTCCAACCGATGGTCCCGAACGGCCACCAGGTCCAGCAGAGAAGAGGCGAGGTTCGTCTCTTGTGACTCGGGTCCCATGACCGGGGAGGGCACGAGCGACGAAAAAGAAACGACGCCCAGAGCATTCTGCTGCATATCGAGCAGGTCCACGCGGCGCTGCGAGTACTTCCTCACGTCCTCCATTCCGGAAACCGGTCTGACCAGGGGCTGGTCGAGCGCGATGACTCGCGGGTAATCATCGTCAACCCGATTGACGGCCCTCGTACCGAGTCCGAAGACCAGCCTGAGCATCCCCGCCGTCGGGTCCATATCCGGCTTCCAGACAAAGGTGTTGTACGACATGCCGACGCCGGCCAGGTCCGGGAAGAAGTAGCCGTTCCGGTACGAGCCGGAGACACGCTGTACGAGCAGCGCCATCTGCTCGTCCTGCTGATCCAGTCCCCGTTGCAGCCGGTAGGTCAACGCATCTTCGCTCATCATGCTGGCGTAGACCTTTCGCACCGCGTTCTCGAAGTTGGCGTACCGCTGCTCGGGGCTACCCTGGTTGGCGCAAAAGACGCTTTCGTACTTACCGGGGAAGGCGTTGCCAAAGGCGTCCTCCAGCAGACTGCTCGAACGGACAATGATCGGTGACTGGCCGAAGTACTCGACCATCTCTTGAAACTGCTCGCGTATCTGGTCCGGGAAATTGCCGGTCAGAATTCTGTCCCTCAACTGGCCCGCCGCCTTGAAATATCCCTCCTTGGTCTTCTGGGCGACGCGCAGCTTCCAGCAGCCGTTCTCGACGAGATACGTGTAGAAAACGTCCGAGCCAACATAGAACGAGTCGTGGGGCTCCACGTATTGCTTTAGATCGGATTTATCCTCGGTGATGATTTTGTTACCGAGCAGTACGCCGACGGCCTTACCGCCGAGGAAGCCCGTGCCGATCACCCTGCTCTTGATGGCGCACAGATCGGCGAGCGTGAAGTGCTCCTTCGCCAGCGCGAGCATTCGCTTGTCGCGCCCGATCATGATTTTGCAGAGGCGATCGAGTATTTCCCCGCCGGCCTTCTCACGGGCCTTGGGAAACTCGGACAATTCCGCCGCGCGGAGAAACAGGGCGTCCCAGTAATCCAGCGTCCTCTCGGCGTGCCTGAGTCCGCGTTTGGCGACGCGGGCGAGCAGCCGGGTCGCTTCCACGCTGCTGGCAATGGGCACGAACGCGCCGTTCTCGCGCAGGTGCGGAAGGAACATTGTCGGGGAGTAGCGCTTCGAGACCTTCAGCGCGTGGAGACAATGCCGGCCTTCGACGTTGTAGAGGTTCAGCAGAAGCTGTGTGGTCTCGCGGATACGCCTGATTGTTCTGAACGAGTGTCGGTTGCGAAGCAGCGCAAAGTAAGCGACGGCGTCCAGCTCAAACAGAAACGAGCAGGTTACCATAAAGAAATTGCCGATCATCAGGTCGGTCGCCCAGGCGTCGAGCAGATGCGAAAGACAGTCGAAGACGTAGTGAGCTTCCTTGCCCTCGTCGGCGATGATGGTATGAATCTGCGTGGTGAATGACTCGAAACCGCTGTCGGCGTCGAGATGGTGGATTCGTACCGTGTCCCCCGGCTGCACCAGAGGCTTATGCTCGGCGAAGCGTATGTAGACGATTCGTCGTCCCTGGCGGCCTGCCCGCTCGGCATAGGGGGCGACGAAAGCCGCGAAATCGTCGATGCCGTCCACCTGCCAGACGACGTTGTCGCCCTTTTGCAGGCCGCCCAGCATAACGTCCAGACTCTCAATTCCCGTGCTTGCCCACCCAGGCATGGTTAACCTCGCCGACGTTCATAAGAGATTCGATCAGTGCGGTTGGACAACCTGGCTCTGATCGTTGAACACCGTACATTCTATCACAGCGAAGGGACGACGACTGCGCCGAGCTTACACCAGTCCCTGGTCGAGCATGGCATCCGCGACCTTCACGAAGCCGGCGGCGTTGGCGCCCAACATGAGGTTGCCCGGCTGTCCGTATTTCTCAGCAGCCTTATAGCATTGTTTGTGAATGGCGATCATGATGTCGTGCAAACGCCGATCCACTTCCTCGCGACTCCACGACATCATCATGGCGTTCTGAGACATTTCAAGCCCCGAGGTGGCCACGCCGCCGGCGTTGGCGGCCTTGGCGGGGCCATAGAGAATCTTCTTGTTGAGGAAGTGCTCGATGGCCTCGGGCGTGCTGGGCATATTGGCCCCCTCTGCGACGACGTAACAGCCGTTATCCAGCAGCGTCTTGGCGTCGTTCTCGTCGATCTCGTTCTGGGTCGCACTGGGGAAGGCACAATCGCATTTGATTGCCCAGGGACGTTTGCCCTCGCGGTACTCGACGCCATATTTCTCGGCGTACTCTTTGATCCGCCCGCGTCGCACGTTCTTCAATTCGAATACAAAGGCCAGTTTCTCTCTGTTGATTCCATCAGGATCGTAAATTGTGCCGTTCGAGTCGGAGAGACTCACGGCTCTGCCGCCGAGCTGGTTGAGCTTCTCAACCGTGTATTGGGCGACGTTTCCCGAACCCGAAACGGTACATATTTTACCCTCCAAAGTCTCGCCTCGCGTCTTGAGCATTTCTTTGGCGAAATAGACACACCCGTAGCCGGTCGCCTCGGGCCGAATCAACGATCCACCCCAGTTGAGCGCCTTGCCCGTTAGGACCCCGGTAAACTCGTTGCGCAGACGTTTGTACTGACCGAACAGGAAGCCGATTTCACGTCCGCCGACCCCGATGTCGCCGGCGGGCACGTCCGTGGCGGCGCCGATATGGCGGTATAGCTCGGTCATGAAGCTCTGGCAGAATCGCATGACCTCATTGTCGCTCTTGCCCTTCGGATCGAAATCCGAGCCGCCTTTGCCTCCGCCCAATGGTAAGGTGGTGAGGGAGTTCTTGAATATCTGCTCGAATCCGAGGAATTTCAGGATGCTCGCGTTCACCGAGGCGTGGAAGCGCAAGCCGCCCTTGTAGGGTCCCAGAGCGCTGTTGAATTCAAAGCGAAATCCACGGTTGACGTGAACGTCGCCCCTGTCGTCGAGCCAGGGCACGCGGAACATCAGTTGCCTTTCCGGCTCGACGATTCGATCCAGGATCTTGGCCTCGACGAACTCCGGATGTCTTTCCAACACGGGCCCCAGGCACTCGAGGACTTCTCGTACAGCCTGGTGGAATTCGCCCTCGCCGGGATTGCGCCTTAGAACCTGCTCGTAAACTGCCTGAGTCACCTTGCTTAATGCCATTTGAA
>CAYZAH010000467.1:0-4239 GCA_964475805.1 uncultured Pirellulales bacterium
AACAAAAAAATGGACACTTCATCACAATGTTAGAGGAACCTTTTGCAACCGGACAATCCCAGATCCATCGTCTCGACCCGAGGCTCAAGGTCCTTTTTGCGACTGTCTATTCTTTTGTCGTGGCGCTTTCAGACAGGTTTCCGTCCCTGTTCGCCGCCCTTGCGCTTTCCTTTCTGCTGATCGGCCTGGCCCGGCTGAATATCCGGGAAGTTGCCAAAAGAGTGCTAATTGTAAACGGCCTGATCCTTTTCTTCTGGTTGGTGCTGCCACTGACCTTCGAGGGCGAGACCCTGTTTTATTTTGGCCCGTTTGCGGTGACTCGTGAGGGATTGCTTATCTCGGCAAGGATCACGTTAAAGTCAAATGCCATCCTCTTAGCATTTGTAGCCCTGATAGCATCCACGTCCATTGCCACATTGGGGCATGCCTTGAACCGACTGCGTATTCCCGAAAAGATCGTTCACCTTCTCCTTTTGACCTACCGGTATGTGTTTGTCATTGAGCAGGAATATCAGCGGCTTGTAAGGGCGACAAAGATCCGCGGTTTCCGGCCCAGAAGCAACATGCATACATACAGGACCTATGCATATCTCATTGGAATGCTTTTTGTCCGCGCCTCTGAAAGGGCCGCGAGGGTGCACCAGGCAATGCTCTGCCGTGGATTTAAAGGGAAGTTCTACTGTCTTCGAGAGTTTTCCTTTTCCCGGCTTGATTTTGTCTGGTCGGCATTTATGGCAATTGCCGTTATCGGGCTGGGGATTGTTGAATGGGTGTAATATACGGAGATGGAATGGAAAAAATAGCCACAACCCGCAACCCGGAACCCGCAACCCGGAACTCAATCATCCAATTGGAAAACATCTGTTTTTCTTATCCAAACGGCAGGCCCGTACTGGATAATTTGCAGTTCGAGATCAAGCAGGGCGAGAAGCTGGGTCTAATCGGTCCCAACGGGAGCGGCAAGACAACTTTTCTGCATATAATCATGGGGCTATTGAGCTCCTGGTCCGGCACTGTGAGGATTTTCGGGAAACCCGTGGAAACCGAACAGGACTTCCGCGAGGTAAGGCAGAAAGTAGGCTTCCTTTTCCAGAACGCCGATGATCAGCTCTTCAGCCCGACAGTACTGGAGGATGTGGCCTTCGGTCCCCTTAATTTAGGTAAAAAGCCGGGAGAGGCCCGGGAAATGTCTCTAAAAACACTGAAAGCCCTGAACCTCGAGGGCTTCGAGGATCGGGTGACCCACCGGCTGTCCGGAGGGGAGAAAAAACTGGTTGCCTTAGCTACGGTGCTGGTAATGAAACCCGATGTGCTTCTCCTGGACGAACCCACCACCGGCCTTGACGAGGATACGAGCAAACGCATCATAGATATATTGAACGGCCTCGATATCAGTTACGTGATCGTCTCTCACGAATATGACTTCCTTGCCAGGACCACCCGTGATGTTTACAGCATGCATGGCGGAAAGATCGAGTATAACGGCAAATCCGAGAACCTGCACAGCCACTACCACAGCCATCCGCACGGAACAGTTCCCCACAGCCATAATTAGTGTCTGAACGAAAACCCTTCTTTTTTGTCATTTCGACCCCCGCCCGCGGGGGGGTCGAAATTATTCAGTCCTACTTCATTTTCTTAGGTGTGCGCCAACCGGTTATACTAACCAGTCGTTTGTTAGCGACATCCGCCTTGAATAGCTTTACCATCTCCGGAGGGGCATGAGTTTTGTCGGTATAGGTGAGTGGAGGAAAGATTCCACCGGTATCAAAATCCCTGAAGGTCTCAAAAGCGGCCTTAAGGCTATCGGAATTCAGATCTTTACCTGCGCGCTTAAATGCCTCACCGAATAGATAGGATGCACCGATACCATGAATATATAGCGAAGTAAGGCCGATGCTTTTAGCGTCACGGCCATACTTTTCTGCGATCTTACGGACCAGCTTGATACCGGGAGAGTCATCTCCCCAGCCACCCACGAAATTGGCGCCGATGTAGTTTTCTGCTCCCTTGCCACATGCCTTTACTATCATATCGTCCGTGGCCCAGTTGAAACCGAATACGGCCTTTGGTTTATAAGAATATTTTTCAGCGGTCTTTAAAAAACTAATAACCGGCGGCAAGACATCGCAGGTGATGACATAATCCACCTTGTTTTTCTGTAATGTAAGGACCTGTGAACCGGCATCCACCGCCCCTGTGGGCAATACCAGTTCGTTCACTAAATCGACCCCGTATGCCTTTGCCCTTTCGCGTATGGCTTCTAACCCGATTTTGCCGTATTCCTTTTTGGTGTAGACTACCCCGATACGCGGGTCTTTGGCTTTCAGATCATTGAATATATAATCAACGATACACTGGTACTGGCATTCATAGGTTGCGCCCATGGCAAAGATATAAGGATTGTAAGGTTCAAAGAATTCGCGCATCAAGGCGTTTGGGACATTAGATAATTTGTATTGTTTAATGGTCTCCATATTGCCGATGGTCTGCTGGGACCCGCCAGTAGTAATAACGGTAAGAACCTTATCCCGATGGATAAGTTTTTGTAAGGCGGCCACAGATTTTGGCGGCTGGAATTCATCATCCTCCCAGATGACCTCGACTTGTCTTCCGTTGACACCTCCTTGCTCGTTAATGTATTTCATGTAATCCACCATGCCTTGTCCGTCCGGGAGTCCGAGAGCGGCAACCGGACCCGTTTTCACCAGAATTAACCCCAGCTTGATTGTGTCCTTTGTCACCCCCCGCTCGGCAAGAGCCGGTGCGGCCAATAGACAAATCAAGGCAATAACCAGTAACGCTGTCCTAATTTTTTTGTCTTCCATGTCACCCTCCTTTGTTTTGGCTGAATGTTAAAGTAACAAACCCGGATTAATAAGTATAAGGCCAGTTCTTGAAACAGGTCTTGATTCTTATCCAGATACCGGAAAGGCCTTTTGGCTCAAATATAAGAAATAGCATTATGAGCAAACCGAAAGCGGCGATGTTCCACCCGTCATCGTATTTATCTTGAAGGGCGGGAAATAACAAGGTCAAAAACTGGGCAAGGGCCTTGATAAACTCGGGGATTATGGTAATGAACACTGCCCCAAAAATGGAGCCCAGGATCGAGCCCAACCCACCAACAATAATCATGGCTAAGTACTGTATGGATAGAAGAAGGGTGAAGTGGTCGGGGTGTATATAATGCATGACATAGGCATAAAGACCGCCTGCCACCCCTGCGTAAAAAGAACTAATGGCAAATGCCATAACCTTATACAGGGTCAGGTTAACTCCCATTATTTCTGCCGCAATGTCACGATCACGTATTGCGATAAAGGCCCTTCCAACCCGTGTTCTCATCAGATTGGTCGCTGAAATAATGGCAAGGGCCGTTACCACGAGCAATAAATAATAGAGCTTCTCGTTCGAATCCAGGGCATATCCGAATATGTTCATGGTGGGGACAGCAATACCTCTTACACCTTTTGTCAGGCTCTCCCACGTAACGGATAAATATTCCACGACCACGCCAAAGGACATGGTTGCCATGGCTAGATAGAGACCTTTGAGCCGTAAACACGGGATTCCGACCAGTAAACCGGCACAGGCAGCCACGAATCCTGAAGCGGGCAGGCATATCCAGAACGGGATCTGAAACCGGCTGGATATAATTGCCGTACAGTAAGCCCCAATGGCAAAAAATGCGGCGTGTCCCAGAGAGATCTGGCCGGTAAACCCCGTGAGGATATTAAGGCCCAGGGCTGCTATGGTGGCGATACAGGAAATATTGACAATATATACAATGTAGGGATCACCCAAAAAAGGCAAAATTCCCAATACTACCAATAATAGCCCCATCCAGGATTTTATCCAGATGGTTTTGAATAGCTTAATATCCTCATAATAGCTTTCGCGAAATGTTTTACTTCGAATAGCCACCTTAGACCCTTTCGATTTCCTTTTTCCCAAAAAGCCCGTAAGGCTTGATCATCAAAACCAGGAAAAGTACAACAAACGGGGTTACATCTTTGACCCCGCCTCCGATAACCTGGTCCAGATACCCCCCGGCCAGATTCTCAATAATTCCGATGGCAAGCCCTCCGATAATCGCGCCGGGGATACTCTCCAGGCCACCTAAAATAATCGCCGGAAAAGCGCTGATGGCGATGAAGGTCAATCCAAGGTTGATGACCATGATATTGGCCAAAAAGATTCCGGCAACTGCGGCAGTGACAAAGGAGACAGCCCAGA
>CAYZAH010000468.1:0-4233 GCA_964475805.1 uncultured Pirellulales bacterium
GGCTGGATGGGACATGATCCCGATATTACGCCACCCCACGTGCCCGGGCATGAGCTGGCCGGCGTGATCGAGGCGGTTGGTAGCGACGTGGAGAAATGGAAGCCAGGCGACAGGGTCACTCTTCCATTCGTATGCGGGTGCGGTACATGCCCCCAGTGTCTTTCCGGCAACCATCAGGTTTGCGACAGGCAATTCCAACCGGGATTCACCCACTGGGGCTCCTTCGCCGAGTACGTGTCGGTTCACTACGCTGATGTGAATCTGGTCCGCCTGCCTGACGAGCTCGATTTTGTCACCGCCGCGAGCCTGGGCTGTCGCTTCGTAACGGCGTTTCGGGCCGTGGTCGCCCAAGGTAGAGTCTCCGCGGGGCAATGGGTCGCCGTGCACGGCTGCGGAGGCGTCGGCCTGTCTGCGATCATGATCGCCAACGCCCTGGGCGCCAGCGTCGTAGCCGTTGATATTTCCGATGAGAAACTCGCTCTGGCCCACTCCGTCGGCGCTGCGGAAACGGTTAACGTCACAACGGCAGACAACGTTCTCGATTGCATACGGGAGATTACGCAGGGCGGCGCCGATGTTTCCATCGACGCGCTCGGCAGCCCGACGACCTGTTTTAACTCCATTGCGAACCTGAAAAAACGCGGCAAGCATATCCAGGTCGGATTGATGGCGACTGAGCATCGTCACCCGATCGTACCTATGGACAAGATTATTGCCAACGAGCTTGAAATCCTCGGAAGCCACGGCATCCAAGCGTACAAGTATCCGGAAATCTTTCAGATGATCCGAGCGGGCAAGCTGCACCCCGAAAGACTGATCGGAAAGACGATCAGCCTGGAGGAGTCATTAGAGGCGCTCGTCACGATGGACAGTTTTCCCGGAGCAGGCGTGAGAGTGATAGATCGGTTTTAGCCTGAATCGAAAGACGAAAGCCCGCCTTGCCAGACCATCCGAAACAGAGCCGGTCAAAAGTTCTCAACGACGGTGGCAGTGTGGATGGCCAGGAATATCAGGTAATCCAAATCGCTAAGGCCATAGGGTTCCTGATTCAACGCGTTATCGACGTATAATACACCGAAGCAGCCGTCCGGGTCGATGATCGGGGCAATCATGGCGGAGCCTACCTTCTTCTCATCCGCCACAGCCGAAACTCTCGGCACCAGAACGAACTCCTTCGTTTCAATCGCCTGCGTAATCTTCTCGTGCACTTTGATCCGGCCTGCTTCGACGGCGCCTCCATCCCGGCTCTTGCCCGCGTGGGACGTCATCGGACCTTCAGGGAGATTGCGCAGAGCGCACCAGCTATGATAAGCATGGAATTGTCTCAGCGTGATCGCCAGGAGGGTTTTGAGTACCTCGTCGGGTCCGTTGGCTTTGCAGATCGCCTCCGTCGCATTCAGAAAATCCCTGATCCGCGCAGCCGGAAGCGTGACGTCCGGACCTTGCCCATCATCGACTTTTCTTGTGATGATTTTACGAGGAGAAACCGTTGTCGCCCGAGCCGGCCGACGTGAATCCGGCACGAGTGTATCTTCCAAGTGAATGCCGCCCCCAAGGTCGGCGCCGGCCTCCAGCTCGACGTCGATTTCAAAGTCGCCAACACGAAGACGATCCCCGGTTTTGATCTCAGCCTTCTTGATGGCTTCGTCGTTGAGATACGTCTTGTTGGCCGAATCCAGGTCCTCGACCACCCACGTGCCCTCCTGTGTCGTGTAAATCACCGCGTGCTGCCTCGATACGGCCCTATCGGGCAGAAGTATCTGGCTGTGAGGGTGTCGGCCGATATGAAGCGGTCCCTTGGTGAATCGCAGCTCGTGGATCGTCTGACCGGCTTTTTTCACAATCAAACGCATTCGCCTTGCCCCGACAACTGAAATCCAAAACTCCGCTAAGTATTGTGCAAGACGTAAACCGATTTGTCCAGTATGATCCTCAAACCAAAAATAGGTGAAATGAGAAAAAGTTGAAGCACGGGGAACATTCTGATATTATATGTGTCCATAACGGGAATGGAAGCTGGAGATATCCGAAATGACTGACAAGACAAAGAGCACCCTGGTAAAAGTGGCGATACTGGCTTTGGTCGGTGTGGCTATCGGCGTGGGCGCGTATCAATCCGGCAAGAGGACTTCCTCTGATGAGGCCGTCGCGCCGCAGAAAGACTCAGATGCACAGAGCAAAACGCTCTACGTCTCCGCCGACGGCAATGACACGAACCCCGGAACGAAGGAATCGCCCAAGCAAACGATCGAGGCCGCGGTCAAGGACGCCCAGACCGGCGACAAGATTGTCACCAAACCAAAAAGCACCGCCAAAACCTCCTCTGGCTGAGGGGGCTGAGAAATGCGACCATGGTGTCCATGGTCAGGAAGGACAGTCAGAGTGAAGTGACGCGGTTGCCGGGACGTGAGGAGAACGGTGTTGCGAGTATTCCTGCCCTATAGGAGGAAAGGACGTCCTGCGAATCCGATGAAAACAAAGAGAACGAACAGCGCCATCGCGACAATACAGAGTACTATCGCCGTCGCGTTTCGCAATTGAGGTTGAGGGATCTTCCCAACAAACAACAACGGCAGGCCAACAACGACGATCACTGGAACGAACGCTGTTACCATCAACACGTAGAACAACCTGCGAATTATCGAAGTATGCGGGTCATACCATATCTTCCGCCACATGGTGATGAAGATATCGTAGTTGAAGCGGATGTTGAGAAACGCAATGTACGGCGTGAGCGGATTGATGGCGTCGTTCGAGCCGCAATATGGACAGTAATATTGCAGCGGCCGGCAGGGATGCAAACACCGGGGGCACAAAGGCAAAGCATCGTCCGGCACAAAGTCATCGTCAAGACCTTCAATCTCGTCAAACTCTCCTGCCAATGGATTGTCGCTATTTCCCGCATTCATATCGACATCTCCTACGCCCAGTTTGTTCAGGCTAGCCGCCGTTACAATCCGTGCATCCGCCTCGACCTTTCCTATACACATTATAACAGTCTCAGCCGTCAATACCAGGGAAATAGCGGAGTTTTCTCTTGACATTTCACACTCAGTTGGTTAAGCTGTTGTCTGATGGGGATGGGTGGTGAACAGGTCCCCGTTCATTCCTATTGTTGAATTCCGCAAAACTGGAGGTTAGGTGTACGATGAAACACGCACTCTTCATGACCCTGGTCGCTCTTGCGCTCTCGGCGGCGCCGCGCGACGTACTGGGCGACGGCTCGCTGCTCGATCTCGGACCGGACCAGATCGTTCAAGCCGGCGGCTTCGATATTACGGTGAGCGGCTACTCCGTCCCGTCGCTCGCGGACTGGAACAACGACAATCTCAACGACCTCATCGTCGGTGAGGGCGGCGGTTCCGGATTGGGCAAGGTACGCATCTACCTTAGCGTGGGAACCGAACCCGAGCCCCAGTTCTCGCATTACTCCTACGCCAAGTCGAACGGCTTCGATCTGACCTGCCCCGCTTCCGGCTGCATGGGCTGTTTTCCGCGCGTCGTTTACTGGGATGCCGACGCCCGCAAGGACCTGCTCATCGGCCAGTCGGACGGCATCATCAAGGTATTCCTGAACATCGGTACGGACGAGGAGCCGACGTTCGACGGTGGGATCGAGCTCCAGGTAGGCAAGCCCGGCTTGAAGACAAATATCGACGTAGGTAACCGCGCCACGCCGTCCGTCGTCGATTGGAACAGCGACGGTCGAAAGGACATCGTCTCAGGAGCCTACGACGGAAGGATACACGTTTTCATCAATGAGGGAACCGACGCGAAGCCGGACTTCATCACCGAGACCTACGCCAAGGAGGATGGGACCGACTTGTTCGTGCCCGGTGGCCGCTCAAGCCCGGTGATAGCTGACCTGGACGGTGACGGCAGAAAGGACATCCTCGCAGGCAATACAGACGGCCAGCTTTTGTTCTACAGCAACGTTGGCACGGACGAGAAGCCGAGCTTCTCCGGCTACGTGTTTATCGAGGCCGGCGGCCTGCCCATCGACCTGGCCGGCTCAGCACGATCCAGGCCGTCCTTGTGCTACTGGACGGGCGATGGCCACTTCGGCCCGCCGGACGCCTACGTTGACGTGCTCATCGGAGCCGGCGACGGCAAGATCCACCTGTACCAAGGCATCCCGATCCCCGCCGACCTCGACCTCGACGGCGACGTGGACTTCGCGGACTTCGCCCTGTTCGCCGACCACTGGCAAGAACGCCGCGCCCGACCGTAGGG
>CAYZAH010000469.1:0-4223 GCA_964475805.1 uncultured Pirellulales bacterium
TTGGGCTTTGTTCGGGTATCGTGCGGCTACGACAGCGGATTGGCGAAGGAAATTAGTGTACTTTGCCGCCGGCTTTGCCGTCTTCATGTTCTGTGTACACTTCATCATACCCGAACAATTCATCCAGAAGAAGACTCCGGGAAAATTCCTGGCACGGTATAAGGACAAGATCAACCCGGATACCATTCTTGTCTCGGACAACTACCTGACACCGGCGGTCTGCTGGACTTACGGGCGCAACGACGTATATCTGCTTGACAGGGAAGGCGAGTTCGCATACGGACTGGGATACGACGACTCGAAGTACCGTCTGCTCGACGTTGAGCAGTTGAGAAAACTCATCACGGCGGGCCCCGATCTAACTGTTCGAGACTCGTCGACCGACGCAGAACGAGCCGGTAAACGATGCGTCACCCTCATCACATATATGAAGCGTTATGTCGAGTACGAGCATCTGCTTCCCAAGCCGGTTTTCAAAGAAGTCCATCACGGCTTCTTGTTCGCATGTTTTGCCCGCCAGTAATGGGTATCCTATCGTGGAAAGGACGGGTACAATTGGGCCGGTTCGCTCAAGGCGATTCGTCGCGCACTAAGCGCCGAATCACGAGTTGCTGATCCCGAGGAAGCAGACAATGAACAAGAGCTTGGTGCGAAATGGTGGCTATCTCATTAGTCTGGCTCTTTTTGTTGTAGCCATGATTGTTCTGCACCACGAGCTCAGACACTACCATCTCCGCGACATGACGGCTGAGCTGAGGCGGGTCAGACCGGCGTTCCTGGGTCTTTCCATTGGCTTGACGGTTCTGGATTACCTCGTGCTGACCATCTATGATGCGCTCGCCCTGCGATATATTCGGCACCGTTTACAATATATCAAGATAGCGCTGGCATCGTTCATCGGCTATGTTTTCAGTCACAACTTGACAATTCTGGGCGGTAGCACGGCCAGATACCGCGTCTATTCGGCCCTGGGGGTATCGGCAGGCGAAGTGTCTCGGCTGGTGCTCTTTTGCGGCCTGACCTTCTGGCTTGGTTTCTTCAGCTTAGCCGGGATGGTCTTTCTCGTCGAGCACCAGCAGATACCGGCGACTTTGCATATCCCTTTCGCTTCAGCCTGGCCCGTCGGAGTGATCTTCCTCACGGGTGTGCTGGCGTATTTCATATTTATTGCGTTCCGACGACGGCCCCTAAACATACGAGGGTGGGAGCTTGCTGTCCCCTCGATGCCGATTTCCCTGGGTCAAATTGCCATTGCTTCACTCGATTGGGTCCTGGCTTGTGGTGTTCTTTATGCCTTGCTACCGGCTTTTGTGAAGCTCTCATTCTTCAATTTTCTCGGTATCTTCATGTTGGCTCAGTGTATAGGACTGTTGAGCTACGTTCCCGGAGGACTTGGCGTCTTTGAAACAGTGATCTTGCTGCTTCTTTCAGATCATCTGGATAATTCCGCCATCATCAGTTGCCTCATATTGTATCGTCTCATCTACTACCTACTTCCTCTCGTCGCGGCCACGATGCTGCTGGCCACTCACGAGCTTGTCACAAAAAGACGCGATCTTCGGGAATTTGGAATCGCCTTCGGCAAATGGAGCTCCGCGATAGCGCCTCATGTCTTGGCTGTGATGAGTTTCATCGCCGGAGTCGTACTGCTTTTCTCCGGCGCCCTGCCCGTGGAGAAAGGGAGAATGGACTGGCTGGCGGACCTGCTACCCCTTCCCGCAATCGAACTTTCCCATTTTCTGGGTAGCCTGGTCGGGGCTGGTCTGCTGGTATTAGCCCGAGGGCTTCAGCGCCGCGTTAATGCCGCCTACCACCTGACGATCGCTTTGTTAGGGGCGGGAATCGTTTTCTCGCTGCTCAAGGGCCTGGATTACGAAGAGGCTATCATACTCACGGCGATGCTACTGATATTCTTGCCCTGTTATCGTGAGTTCTATAGGAGGGCTTCGCTCGCAAGTCAACGGCTCACTTTTACATGGGCCCTTCTGATCGCGGCTGTGCTCGTCAGCGCCGTTTGGCTGGTTCTTTTCTCCTATAAACACGTCGAGTATTCCAACCAACTCTGGTGGCGTTTCGCCGTCAATGCCCAGGCGCCTCGCTCAATGCGCGCGACGATGGGAGCGGCTGTCGTGGTTTTGCTTTACAGTGTTACGCGGCTGTTGTTCCCGAAGACAGTCGAGCCGTCAGCGACGGAGTCAGAGAGTCTGCAGTCCGTTGAGGGCATTGTGAATCGCTCGCGAAGGACGTATGCCAATCTGGCTCTATTGGGCGACAAGTCCTTCTTGGTTAACGGGAGCCGCAATTGCTTCATCATGTACGGGATCGAAGGACGCAGTTGGGTTGCGATGGGGGATCCCGTCGGGCCCAAGGAGAAATGGCAATCGTTGCTATGGATGTATCGCGAGCTTTGCGACCGCCACGATGGCTGGCCGGTGTTCTATCAGATTGAAGGCAACAACCTCGGGCTTTACCTCGATCTCGGGATGACGTTCCTGAAACTCGGCGAGGAAGGTCGCGTATCGCTCAAAGATTTCTCACTGGCCGGCTCGTCCCGAAGGGACTTGCGCCACGCATCCGGCAAGCTTGAAAGAGAGAACTGCGTTTTCAGCGTGGTTTGGCCCGAGCACGTCCCGCCTCTACTGGATGAGCTGCGGCAGGTCTCAGACGCTTGGTTGAGCGAGAAGGATACTCGAGAGAAAGGGTTTTCCATCGGCTTTTTTGAGCCCGACTATATGAAGAAGCTGCCCATCGCGATTGTTCGCCAAGGGGACGGCATCATTGCCTTTGCCAACATCTGGCCCGGCGCCGAACGCGAAGAGCTTTCGATAGACTTGATGCGCCACTTGCCGTCAGCTCCGAACGGGATTATGGACTATCTGTTCGTCCAGTTGATGCTGTGGGGCAGCCAGCAGGGATATGAGTGGTTCAACCTCGGGATGGCCCCGATGTCGGGGCTTGAGGATAGGACGCTGGCGCCTCTTTGGCACAAAGTGGGCACGTTCGTCTTTCGTCACGGGGAGCACTTCTACAATTTCCAGGGCTTGCGACAATACAAAGAGAAGTTTGATCCCATTTGGCAGCCGAAGTACTTGGCTTGTCGCGGAGGCCTTGCTTTGCCCCGGATTCTGACCAACGTCGCCACCCTTGTCTCGGGCGGGTTCAAAGGAGTGGTCATGAAATAGAGACGTCTCCCACGTCTTTGCCGTCCTCGTGGGACGTATCCAATGGAGCGATGATTCCCCAGTGGGGACGGCCTCCATATCAAATATCTCCTATGCTCTCTTTGTCAACAATCCCGGGTGTTCCTTGTCGAAAATGCGATGACCGAGGAGTTTCATCCTGTCCTCGATCAGGAACCAAACCAGGCAATACACCCAGACCATGCCCGCCCATTTCCAGCCTATAGGCGACATGAACAATCCGTAGACTGTAATCAAGGTGGCGACAAATTGCGTGCAGATAACCGCAGCAAGCAGAATATTGGAAGGCCGATGTGACCAGAAGGGGCCTCGCGTTCGCGTGACGAATATCGTCAGGTGGCCCGCGACAGAAAGCTTGAGATAAATCAGTGTTTGGATCATATCATAATTGAGTTTGAAGACGGACTCGGCAAGGTACAGCAAGCCGAATGATTCAACGACGCCCGTCAATCCGAGGACAGTGGCTATTCCGAGTGTGCGATGCATGTCCCACGCCACAGGTTTGTCGGAAATCAAGGCGTTGTCGTAGGCGATAGATAGAATGGCGCCGTCGTTCAGGATCGCCAACAGGACGATCATGATGGCCGTCACCGGGTAGAAATTGAATACCAGAATGCTGAGGGTCATGAACAATAGCACACGTATCGTTTCGGTAATCCGGTAGGTCGCGTAACTGGTCATTCTCTGGAATATCTTGCGACTTTCTTTGAGGGCGGTAACTATCACGGACAGCCCGGGGGCCAACAAAACGATATCAGACGCGGCTCTTGCTGCATCCGTGGCGCCGGATACGGCAATCCCCGCGTCGGCCTTCTTCAACGCCGGCGCGTCATTGACGCCGTCACCGGTCATCCCTACGATGTGCCCCTTTTTCTGCAGGACTTCCACAATATGGTATTTGTGTTCCGGAAAAACCTGTGCAAAACCGTCGGCGATCTCGATGGACTCCGCCAACTGGCCTGTTTCATGATGCTTGGTGTCGCCGAACATTTGAGCGTCCAGGATATTGGTACCCAAGCCTAT
>CAYZAH010000470.1:0-1163 GCA_964475805.1 uncultured Pirellulales bacterium
ACCGCCGATATCAGCGAGGTTTTGCCTGGCCCGCCAGGAGCTCCGGATGCACCGAAAGGTCTTCCACGAGCGTTCTGGCGGCCCGAAACTGCGGACGCAACTGCAGACAAATCTTTGCCTGGGCTATTGCTTCCTGCACCTTGTTCGATCGGGCCAGAAGTGTGGCCAACTCCAATCGCCATTGAATCTGGCCGTACTCGCGGGCCAACGCCTGTCGATAACATTCCGCCGCCGCCTCGTCGTTGCCTTCGCCGCTGTAGATACTGCCCAATTGAGCAAGGGCGGAGGCGGACGCATCGGGCTGCGAACATTTCGCTTCAAGCAAGCCCTTTCTCTTTGCTCGGACCTGCTCGGCAAGATCGAGATACAACATGGTGTCCAGGACATTCGCCACGTGTAAGAGCCGGCCAATGTCATCCCCGGCCATAGAAATCGCCGAAAGCGGCCGGCTAAGCTGATAGATGAAAATGTCCACGACTTCACGGAACAGACCGGGGTCGAGCGTCACGGCTTTCTCGAACTTGGGGATACTGTCTTGTGTTCTTCCTTCAAGCACATCGAGACGGGCTGCGGCAAAACACGTGACCGGATCGGAAGGTGCCAGCCGAAATCCTTTTCGAATATCCTCGGCGCCGTTCGGTTCGTTCAGGACGAATTTCTCGATCTGGCCCGCCAGACTATACGGTGGTCCGTAGACCGGACACGTCAGACACACCTTGTGGAGACTTGCGACAATACCATGAACCTCGGGCATTGCGTCCTCGTCGATGACGGCCGTGCCCGTTCGAAGGTCTTTGGTTTGACTGACGGCGTGCCAGCGGTAGGCGGCGTGCCGGTATCGGTACGTGACGTTGTCCGGCTCGCGCTCCATCGCGGCCTGGACCCCGGAAAGCAACTCCGCATACTCTTCTCCCGATCCTTGCCAGCGATGCTTGACGAGGCTTTTTTCGATGTCCCGCGTCTTCGCCCAGCATGCCTCAGCGCGGCGCGCTCGATCAGCACCAAGCAAGCTCCAGGTCCAGACGCCGCAAACGCCAATGATCAGAAAGCCAACGACAGGGGCCGGAAGACGGAACTGAGTTGCTGGCGTCTTGCCCCTTCCTGCTAACGATAGCAACAGAGCGCAAAATGTCGCGGAAAGGAAAGCATTTGCGGGGAGATGC
>CAYZAH010000470.1:1173-4223 GCA_964475805.1 uncultured Pirellulales bacterium
CGCTAAAGCTGTGAATAAGAATGGCCAGCAAGCCGAAACCCAAACCGTACGCCGCCGAGCGTATGGGCAGTCTGGCGCTTCGGATATTCTTCACAAAACTAAACAGGACAACGAGGCCGAAGATCAGCAGTAGTACCAAGCCCGTCAGACCTGTTTCTTCAAGGAGCTGGGCATATTCGTTTTCCGCGTGTGTGAACAAAGCGAGCTTGTTTATGCTCTTGAACATAGGGTAGACCATTGCATGGGTGCCAAGCCCCGTGCCCAGAACGGGAAATTGGGAGTAGGACGCCACAAGATCCTTAAGAATCTGCGACCGGTCCTCGTAAGCTCGCGAATCGCCAAGGGTGGCAAAGCGATCATAGACGGCGTCGAAGCCTACGTACAAAATGCAGGCAAATGCCCCGAGCGCCATGATGACCATGATCCAGCCCCGGCTCTTGAGAGACGGCCTCGATACCAGCGCCACTGTAATAATGACTGAGGCGATGAGCATACTGACCATACCGCCCCGGGTCAGCGAAATGAAGATCGTAGCCGTGCCCAGAGCCATAATGGCCACAAGTAGCCACAAGGGCCTCGCGTAGCTCGAACCCAAATAGTCGTAAACGACAGACGGTGTTAGCTTCCCGGCAGCGAAGTATTCATGTAGCGCCACACAAAGCCATGCTAACGTGGCACCGATGGATAGATTCATAAACTGACCGTAGTGGTTGTGGTTAACGAACGGGCCGGAAAGGGCCGCAGGATACCGGCCGGAGATGAACCAGTAGAATCTGCCGTTTCCAAAAAGATCCTGAGCCAAGGTAACGGCGGCTATGACGCCACCGATCAGGGCGATGGCCATCAGAATGCGTTTAATCTGATCCGGGCGGCGGAAGAAGCTAACGACGACCACAAAGACCGCTGCAATGGAGAGGATCAGCCGCAGATCGTGCCTCGTGGCGTTCGGATAGAAAGTCAGCGGAGCCGCTTTGAGTAGTGTATCCGAACCGGGCATATCACCCAACAGTTCCTGCCTCAGAACTACCGTGTTGGGGGAGATCGCACCAGCCAGTCGCGATGGCAGCGGAACAAGCTGCAAGACGGCGATGAGCACAAACAATCCGAGCGGTACGTAGGCCCACGTCCAGACCAGCTTCTGTTCGCTCTGGAGCAATACCTTAAGCAGGAAGCAAACAACAATGGCCCCCGACAGCGCAATGACCACCTCTTCGCTCCAGGCGCTTCGCGCACCAAAAGCCAGCGGCATGAACGCCAGAAGCGCTACGAGCAGAGCCTCAACTGCCGTGTCGAGCCTGCCCGGCGGCATTCTCGCAATGTCAGTATCTGCTCGGTACTCGGTCATTCATCCACTTCCCTGCATTAACGTCACGAGCAAACAACAGTTCGTTTCCTTGAAGCACTCTTAACGGATTTTCGATGCAAAGCAGCCGGGCTATCGCTCGGCCCAAGCGGGCGCTGATTTGTTCAAAAGCCGCTTGCATTCGCGGTCTGCGTCTCTTTACGTCATGAGAATCAGTTGCCACAAAGGACGTCCAGCCCATATGCAAGAAATGCCAAGCGGCCTTCTGCGGTTCCGGACCGAAGTCACCCAGTAGGCTGGCACAAGTCACCTGGAGATGCGCCGATCGGTCCAGCCACTTAGCTAACAAGTCCGGCTGGCGCGCCATGATTGGATGCCGTTCAGGATGAGAAACAATGGCCTGAATGCCCATCTCGGATAGATCGACAAGCAACGGCTCGATATCGATAAATATCTCGTGCGGAAGCTCCAGGAGAACGTGCTTACCCCGATCGGCAAGAGTCAGGACTTTGTCGGCTTTGATAAGCTCACAAAGCCTCTCATCGACACGAACGTCTCCGCCTGGAACAATACGCAGATCAATGCCGCTACTCTGCAACCGCTCATTCAGAGCCGTCACCTGCTCTCGGATCCGCGCAGCCTCGTTGTCATCGCTAAATCGCCCCAGTTGATGAGGCGTCGCTATCACGTCGGCCACGCCGTCCTTACGTAGTGCTCTGCACAAGGTGAGCGATTGTTCGAGCGTTGCAGGGCCGTCATCGACCGCGGGCAAACAGTGACAATGAATGTCGATGTAATGCTCTCGATCAGGTTCCCCCATAACTGACCTTTCCAGCTCTTTTCAAATTACCAGCCGTACCATCCACTACCCCCCCGGCTCTCGGCTATCTGTGGTAACCCGCCACAACGCAAGACCAGATTCCACAGATGAGCTGTCGCCTATTATCCCTCTGTGACCTCTGGCTTGTCGCGCTCGCCATAGTAGCCATGGTGGCCATAGTATCCATAACCAGAATACCCATAGCGGCCGTGCTTTCGCTGGACACCGTTGATGACGGCACCAAGCAGATGCCCCCCGACGCCAACCAAACTGTCACGAGCGTACTGGCTGAGCTTGCGGGTAGACACTTCCGCCCTCAGAACAAGAAGCGTGACATCACAAAGGGCCGAGAGTATTTGACTGTCAGCAACCGGCCCAACGGGCGGTGAATCGATGATGATACGATCATACCCTTGAGAAAACTCTTTCAGTAGTCTGGCGAACGCCTCGCTGTTCAGTACTTCCGAAGGATTCGGGATTTCCGTCCCGGCGCTGAGGACATCCAGTCCTTCTACTGGCCCGGGCTGTACCGCTTCGTTGAGCGTCTTGACACCAGCAACCACGTCTGCCAATCCGTTTCGCTCTCTGTTGACCTCAAAGATTCGATGCTGCATCGGTTTTCGGAAGTCCGCATCCACGATGAGCGTCTTCTGGCCGGCCTGGGCCATCGCAATGGCCAAGTTACTCGCAATCGTGCTTTTGCCGTCACCCGGCGCCGGAGAAGTAATGAGGATGGTCTTTGCCTCATCCTTGGGAACGCCGAAAAACACCGCCGTACGGATCGTCCGGTACGCTTCGGCGACAATCGACTTAGGTTCGAGAAGTGCCTTCTGTCCGCGCTTAACAACATCCGGCTTGTCCAATCCTCCCTTGTCGCGTCTAACGAGTTCCGACAGGACGGGAACCTCTTCGGGCTCGGTCGTATCA
>CAYZAH010000471.1:0-4213 GCA_964475805.1 uncultured Pirellulales bacterium
ACTACAGTGACTAAAGTTGTATCGGCGCCAACACACTTTAGCTCACTTTAGGTCACTTTAGTCACTTTAGCTCACTCTCATGCGGATTCCCGTTTGGCCTTCTGCTTTGCCGTGAACAGCTCGGCCTTGCCCTCAACGATATCCCGCGTAATGACATATCTCGCGGGTTTCGGCTCCTCCGGCAGTTGATACATCAGATCGACCATCAGCTCTTCGGTGAGCGAACGCAGCGCGCGTGCCCCGGTATCGCGTTTGAGGGCCTTGCGCGCCAAGGCGTGCAGAGCGCCCGACGTAAACTCAAGATCGGCGTTTTCCATCTCGAAGAACCTCTGATACTGCTTGCAGAGCGCGTTTTTTGGCCTGGTCAGGATGTCGATCAGCGCCTCTTCGTCGAGAGCGGTCAGCGTCGTGACTACCGGAAGCCTTCCCACCATTTCGGGAATCATCCCGTACTCGATAATGTCCTCGGGCACGACCTGCTCGAGCAGGTCGCTGTAGTCCATCTTTTCGTCTCTCCGACCAGATAGCTCCGAGTCGAATCCGATCATCTTCTTGCCGAGCCGCTTTTTGATGATATTCTCCAGGCCGACAAAGGTCCCGCCGCATATGAAAAGTATCTGGGCCGTGTCGATTTGTATGTAGGACTGTTCCGGGTGCTTTCTGCCCCCTTGGGGGGGAATATTAGCCGTGGTGCCTTCAAGCATCTTCAGCAAAGCCTGCTGAACGCCTTCGCCGGAGACGTCGCGCGTAATCGAGACGTTCTGATACGTCTTGCCGACCTTGTCTATTTCATCGACGTATACGATACCGCGTTGCGCCGCCTCGATATCGTAGTCGGCGACTTGAAGCAGCCGCAGCAGGAAATTCTCGACGTCTTCGCCGACGTATCCCGCTTCGGTCACGGTGGTTGCGTCACATATCGCAAAGGGCACCTCTAACTTGCGGGCCAGCGTGCGGGCCAGCAACGTTTTGCCCGAGCCGGTCGGACCGATGAGAAGAACGTTGGATTTATCCAGTTCGACGTCGCTATCGTTGCTGTCGGTATGCAACAATCTCTTATAATGATTGTGCACCGCAACGGAGAGATATCGCTTAGCGTGCTCTTGCCCGATGACATATTGGTCGAGATACTCCTTGATTTCCTTCGGTCGGGGCATTTCTTCCGGGCCGAAGGTGCCTTTGCTCGCTCGCTTGCGGTCCTGCCGGATGATATTATGGCATAATTCTACACATTCAGGACAGATAAAGACGTTGTTGGGACCCTCGATGAGCGTATCAGCTTGACTTCCAGACCGACCGCAAAAGCTGCAAATTGACTTCGGTCTCCTCGTGTTGGACTGCTTGGCCATTTCTCATTCTTCCATTGCAATATACAAATCCATATTACCGCGAAACGCCATTATAAAACGAGAGTCTCATGCAATCAAATTATTTCAGGAGCAGCCTGCAAAACAAACCCATTCCATGAAACCATCGACAAAACCATCCTATGGGAAAGACTGGACGGCAACATTTGCTCCTTGCAGGCCCACGCTCTCGGCGCTTACCTGTATTTTACCGCCTGGTCCGGCGATTGTTCGCAGAATCAGCATTGCCTTGCCGTAGAACAGCTTTCGATAATCCGCCTGGAAAGGCTCCAACGAGAGGGGATTTCCGTTGCCGACAGCGGCGATTTCAGCCGGTCCCGTCACCTTGAAGCGAACGAGATTGTCCGCTAAAGGACAGAGCGTCCCCTTTTCATCCACGGCTTCGACCAGGATATAGCAAAGGTCCTCGCCGATAGCCGCGAGCCTGTTCCGGTCCGGCGACAACCGAATGGCCGTTGGCTGGCCGGCCGTGCGCATGACCGCCTGCCCGATTTCCTTGCCGTCTTTGTATGCAACCGCTTTGAGCTCACCCGGCTCATAGATCACGTCGTTCCATCGCAGCCGATATTTGTAGGTCACGTCGTAGTAGGCCGACTCCACTTTTTCCGGGTAGACGCAGAATTCCCGGATACTCGCCCAGGCGTTTCCCTGCAGATCCGTGAATTCGATGCGAAGGAATCTCGCCTTCACGTCCACTTCGTGAAAAACCTCTCTCGGACCGCCCCATCTCGGCGTCCGGCTCGTGGCTTTGGTCGCAATCGTTTGCCAGGTTGCAGAATCGTTCGACGCCTTGATCTCATAACCGTAGTATTTAGCCTCCCGCTCGAGTTCCACACCGATGTAGCCGACAGGCCGGACCGCGCCTAAATCGACCTGCCACCATTGCCCCGTCCCTCCCGAGGCGGCGCACCAGCGCGTGGACGCATCCCCATCATTGGCACAGCCGGGGGCGTTCCCCTTATCCGACTCGGTCGAGCTGGCCGTCGCGGGTCTGACGTGGGCGAAATCGGCCGGCCTTTCGGGCAATTGGCCTTTCACTCGCCGGCCGAGCGACTTGCCGTTGAGGAACAGCTCCGCCGAATCGCCGTTGGTGTAGACGAACACGGGAACGTTCTTGCCGACGCGATCCGGCCAGTTCCAGTGGGGCAAAATATGAACGGTGGTCGTCTTCGGTCGCCAATAACCGCGGTAGAGATAAAACCGGTCCTTGGGAATGCCGCAAAGGTCCACGATCCCGAAGTACGAGCTGCGTGCCTGCTGGGAGAACGGCGTCGGCTCACCCAGATAATCGAAGCCCGTCCAAACAAACTCGCCAGCGACAAAACGGTCATCTTCCATCAACTGAAACTCGGCGTCGGGAATGTCCGACCACGCCGCTGCGTTCAAGTCGTAGGAACTGACCTGGTGGAATTGATCTGAATATTGAGTCTTTTCGTTTGGAAACGGAAAGTCGTAGAAGCCGCGCGTGCTCAGGGCCGAGGCCGATTCACTATAGATGATGGGTTTGTCCGGATAGTGTTCTCTGTACCGTGCGTACCTCCGGGCGTAGTTCCAGCCGGTAAGGTCGAGAGCATCGAGGATCGGCTGGTCCGCTGTGGCGGGGATGTGACACGCCATACCGGCAGGACGCGTCGTATCATACTTGAGTACGAAGTCTCTCATGAACTTGACGCGCTCAGGTGACTTGCCCTCCCGATCGGAAGGCTGGTTCCCGATCTCGTTGCCGATGGACCAGACCACGACAGACGGATGGTTTCGATCACGCATCACAAGGTTGCGAATCTGCTTTTCCCCGTATTGCTCTAACGGCGGCTCACCCCTTACGCGATCAGCCTTGTCGTCCCATTTGTCGAACGCCTCGTCCCAGACGACGAATCCCATCCGGTCGCACAAATCAAGCAGCTCCGGCGCCGGAGGATTGTGGCTCGTTCGGATGGCGTTGACGCCCATGTCGCGCATGATCTCCAATTGCCGCTCCATCGCACGCGGATAGAAAGCAGCTCCGAGCGGGCCTTGATCGTGATGCAGACACACGCCATAAAGCTGCACCCGCCGTCCGTTCAAATGGAATCCGTCATTGGCCGTGAATTGAAACTCGCGGATGCCGAAAGCGGTCGTGACCATATCAACAACCCTGCCGCCCGATGAAACAACGACCTTCGCCGTGTACAACCTGGGACTCGTGACGTCCCATCGCTGAGGATGAGCGACCACAAGTGACCTGTCTATTTCGCACGAGCCTCCGTCAGGTACGGCGGCGTATCCCTTACCCATCGCCACCGTTCGGCCGGCGGGATCGAGCAGCGAGATATCGACGCTGATTTGCGATTGCGAATCAGTGTGGTTCTCGATGGTTGAACGCACGCGCACCGTTGCCGAGTCTCGATTTACTTGTGGTGTCGTGACGAACGTACCCCAGTGGGCCACGTGCACGGGTTCGCAAACAACCATCGTGACCTTGCGATAGATCCCGGCTCCGGGATACCATCGCGTGCCATGTTGGCGGGTATCGGCCTGGACCGCAATGACGTTGGTCCCGGGTTTCACGCAGGGCGTGGCATCCACGCGGAACGACATGTAGCCGTAATCCCATTCGCCGGCTAACTTGCCGTTGACGTAAACCTTCGGAAAGGCCATGACGCCATCGAAGTCGAAGTAGACTCGCCGGGCGGCGTCCGCCTCATCGAGAACAAAGGTCTTTCGATACCAACCTACCCCTCGCCAGGGCAGCTTACCCGCGTACCCGTTCTCACTCGGGTTGAATGGTCCCGTGATGGCCCAATCGTGCGGCAGCCGGACCGCTTGCCAAGCCGAGTCATCAAAGCCCGGTGTTTGGCTCCCTTCCG
>CAYZAH010000472.1:0-4198 GCA_964475805.1 uncultured Pirellulales bacterium
CCCAGGACCGCACGGCCGATCAACAACGCCGGTTGGCCGATCAGCTCGACGCGCTGCAAGGCTTCGTAAAGGGCCTGTGCACGCTTTGGCTCGGTCTTTCGCAGCAGATCGAGCAGAGGCTTGATCGTCGGCTCGGCCATCACCAGGGCCTTCGCGCTGGGCATCGTCAGGTCCGTCGGCGATTCGCCTTCGCCCGACACGTCTTGCATCAGCATCGTGAAGAAATCTTTGGGTCGTGGAATGATCCGGACGTCGTAGTCCTCGATGGACGCTTTAGAGGCCGCGTGGTCGATGGCTGCTTTCAGCCCGCCGATATGGTCGACCAACCCAAGCTCCAAAGCCTGCTTGCCCGTATAAACGCGCCCGCCGGCCATCTGGTCGATGGGCTTGTTCAACCGGTCGCCGCGTGCCTTCGCCACGTGGCCCTTGAAAACCTCGTAGACGGACTTCATGTAGTCGCCAAGCAGCTTCCGCTGTGAATCACTGAACGCCTGGGAGCCGTCGAACAGGTCCGAGTTAGCTCCGCGCTTGTAGCCGACCCAGTTGATGCCCAGCTTGTCCCACATGCCGGCGGTGACGAGCTTGCCGCCCACGACGCCGATGGACGCGGTGATCGTCGCCTCGTCGGCGAAAATACTGTCGGCGGCGCACGTGATGTAGTAACCTCCGCTGCCCGCGACGTCGCCCATCGAAACGATGAGCGGCTTGCGGGCCTGGACTTGCCGCGAGGCGTTCAGGATGACCTCGCTGGCCTCGGCCGAGCCGCCCGGCGAGTCGATCCGCATCACGACCGCCTTGACGGTATCGTCCTTGGCTGCGGTCTCGAGCGCGTTACGGATGTCGCCGCTGAAGGCGGCTCCGCTCTGGCCGAATAGACTGGGCTGACTATAGCCGGGAAGAATGACGCCTTCCACGTAGATGACGGCGATGGTGTCTTTGTGCGACTTTTTCGGAGGTTTGAGCATGTCGGCCAGGACCGTGAAGAATGCAAACGGATTGCTCAGATCGACTTGCATCGCCTGCTCGGCTCCGTATCGATTGTCGATCTTCGCCTGAGGTCCGAAATCGGTCCGGAGCTTAGTCAGAAATTCCTCTTGGGTCTGGATCGCGTCGATCAATCCCTTGGCCAACGCCTGGTCCGCCAAGTAAGGCCCCTGGTCGATAAGCTGCTTGACGTCGGCGATGCTCTTGTCCCGCGACTGGGCGATCATCTCCACGAGGGCCCCGTACATGCCGTCCAGCAGCCAGTTGAGGTTCTCCTCGGCCGGAGCGCTGGGGCCCGTTCGTGTGAGCATCTCGGCGGCGGACTTGTAATCGCCCATGTGCATGTAGTCCGCTTGCACGCCGATCTTGTCGAGCAGCGTCTTGACGTAGAGGGATTGGCCGTAGAGGCCCATCAGCCAGAGCGACGACTCCGGCTCCATGCTCACCCGGCTGCCCGCACACAGCAGGGCGTACGAAAGCGTATCCATCGCCCCGGTGTGAACGTAGACCTTTTTGTTCGCCGCCTTGACGCGTTCAATCGCTGCGCGGAGCTCCTGGATTTGCCCGAAGCCGATGCTCATTTGATCGAAAGTCAAAACGACGGCCTTGACCTTGCTGTCCTCAGCGGCCTTGTCGAGCCGGCTGACCAGGGACTTGAGCGACGTCACCTGGCTGGCGGCCAGACCGAACGGATCGACCACGGGCGATTCGCTCACCACGCCGCTCAGATGGAAATGAGCGATGACCGGCGCCGGCGCCGCTGCCTGCTCTTGCCCCGTTGTGGATGTCTGCCCCACGGACACGCCCGGCGCCGCTCCCACGATAAGCGCTAACACAATCACGATCCACAATGACTTCCCAGCTAAGCGCCTCATGCTCGTTCTCCTTTCGGATTTATTAAGTTTCACATTTTCCACAAAACGTGCACATAGCATAGTCTCGACCGGTCTCCGGCACAAGACAATCCTGAAACAGTGGCGCCAGGTTATTGTGATACGGACTAAATTCTGGTATCCTGAACTGTGGAAGTGAAGTAATACCCGGTTATAAAGGGGGCACCTATGTTGAAGGATACGGTAGCCATTCTATCTCTGGTGTTTTTGGGTCTCAGCGCGTGCTTTGCGCAAGTCCCCGGGCAAATCGTCGAACAATCAGGCGTACGCGGAGGACTCGTCGTTCACCTCGGCTGTGGCGACGGGACGCACACACCCGAGCTGCGAGCCAACAAACGTTATCTTGTGCAGGGCTTGGATACGAATCCCGACAATGTGGACCGTGCCCGCCGGCACATCGAGGCTCAGGGCCTCTATGGCGTCGTCTCGGTCGATACCTTCGACGGCGTCCATCTGCCCTATATCGACAATCTCGTGAACCTGTTGGTCGCTGAGGATTTGGGCGACGTGCCGATGGACGAGGTTATGCGAGTGCTCTGCCCACGGGGCGTCGCGTACGTTCGGCAGGGGGGGCAGTGGTCCAAGACCGTCAAGCCCTGGCCGGAGAGCATCGACGAGTGGACCCATTATATGCACGGCCCGGACAACAACGCCGTAGCGCGAGATACCGTGATCGGCTCGCCTCGCCGTCTGCAATGGGACGGCGGCCCGAAATGGACGCGCTCGCATGAGAAGATGTCCAGCATGAACGCGATGGTCTCGGCGGGCGGGCGGATCTTCTACGTGATGGACGAAGCGCCGAGCGCCTCGGTTCAGCTTCCTCCCGAATGGAAGCTCGTGGCGCGCGACGCCTTCAACGGCGTGATTCTCTGGAAACGCGACGTCCCGTTGTGGGAGCCTCACCTGTGGCCGCTCAAGGCCGGACCCGCGACGATCCCACGCCGCTTGGTTGCCGTCGGCGATAAGGTCTACGTGACGCTCGGCCTGACGAAACCCGTGACGGCGTTGGACGCGGCCACGGGCGTGACGGTCAAGACGTATGAAGGGACGGTCGGGACCGAGGAGATTCTCGTCTCGGACGGCGTGCTCTACGTGCGGGTGAATGAGGATTTCACGCCCGACGTCTTCAAGCCGGTCAGCGAGCACTGCTGGACCGAGTCGGCCAGGGCTATGGGCAAGATCGGCGTCTGGACGCCTGACGAAAAGCAGCACGTCGCGGCTATTGATGCGAATTCAGGACGCGAGTTGTGGCATGTGGATTCGCCCGTCGCCCGCCTGACGCTTACGGTCGACGCCGACAGTGTCTATTTCCATACGGGCCGGCATATTGTCTGTCTCGACCGTAATACAGGCGATCAGCGATGGGAACAAGAAAGCACGTTCACGTTCACCTCGCTAACGACCCGCAATCCGCCCACGTTAGTCTCCTACGACGACGTGCTGCTGGGCTCGCGTAATAATAAGATCGCCGCGTACTCCAGAAAGACCGGCCAATTGCTGTGGCAATCCAATCATCCGCGTTCCGGCCACGTCTCGCCGGGCGACGTCCTGGTGATTAAGGACCTGGTGTGGTCGGCCGGGGTGGGAGCGGGCAAGTTCATCGGCAAGGATATTCGTACCGGCCAGGTCAAAGCCGAGTTCATCCCGCCCAAGATGACCTGGTTCCACCCGCGCTGCTACCGCTCGAAAGGCACTGTAAACTACCTTCTGGCCTCGCGGACCGGTATCGAAGTCGTTGACGTAGCGACCGAGAACGTCGATATCAACCACTGGACCCGGGGCGCCTGCCTGTACGGCATCATGCCGGCGAACGGTCTGATCTACGAAGGCCCTCATTCCTGCGCCTGCCTGATGGAGACCAAGACGTCGAGCTTCAACGCGCTGGCCCCGGCGGAGCGCAGCGCCGAGCGCGAAACGCCGGATTCCGAGCGTCTCGAAAAAGGCCCGGCGTACGATGAGATACGAGGGACGATAGACGAGGGACGAGGGACGAAGGACTGGCCCACGTACCGGCACGATCGCCAACGGAGTGGGAGTACCTCGATGTCCGTTCCGACGAATCTCCAACGGCTCTGGGTGAAGGACGTGGATACGAAACTCACGAGCCTGGTTTCAGTCGGCCAAGTCCTCGTGACCGTCACGCCGGAGACGTATACGGTCCATGCGTTCGATACGAACAGTGGCGAGCAGCTCTGGACGTATACCTGTGGCGGGCGCGTCGATTCGCCGCCCACGCTCTCTGGCGGCAAAGTCTACTTCGGCTCGCACGACGGATACGTCTATTGCCTTCGCGCCAGCGACGGCAGCCTCGTGTGGAGGTT
>CAYZAH010000473.1:0-4192 GCA_964475805.1 uncultured Pirellulales bacterium
GGCTACGGCTCACTGATCCGCGGCGGCTGGGGCAACGGATATACGTTCCACCACAATCTCTACGCCCATCACCACAACCGGCTTCCGCGCCCCGGCAATTACAATGACCGCACCAGGGACCCGGAGGGCTTCATCTTCGATTTCAGAAACAACGTCGTCTATAACTGGGGCGGCGCGTCAGCGGGATACAACGCGGACGGCTCGAACGGAACGAACAGCATCACGAAAATGAACTTTGTCGGCAACTACTACAAAGCCGGCGTCAATTCCGCAGGCAATCTTGCATTCTCAGAAAGCACCCCGTCCGCCAGAGCCTACTTCTATGGCAATTGCATGAACGGCAAGTATCCTGACAACCCGTGGTCCCTCGTGACTTTCGGCAGACTCTCATCTAAAGAGATAGAAGCCTACAAGCTGTCGAGTCCGGTGCCGGTTCCGCCGGTCGAGACGGATGATGCCATCACCGCGTACGAGCGGGTTCTGGCAGATGCCGGCGTCGTGCTCCCGAAGCGTGACGCCGTGGATACGCGCGTTGTGGCCGAGGTCCGGAACGGGACGGGGAAGATCATCGACGACGAGGGTCAGGTGGGCGGCTGGCCCGAGTTGAAATCCGCCGAGCCGCCGGCAGACTCCGACCAGGATGGCATGCCCGATCAATGGGAAAGACAGCATGGATTCGATCTCGACGATCCCGCAGATGGCAGCGCCGACTCGAACGGGGACGGCTACACGAATCTTGAAGAGTATTTGAATGCTCTCATCAAATAAGGGGGCGTGCGATGGCAAAAGGCCTTGCTATGGCTTATCACAATCTTTCCACCATGCTCGATGCAGGCGTCCCGTTGTTGCGCTCGCTTAGCACCGTCGCCTCGGGTCTGGAGTCGCGCAAGCAAAAGGCTTTTCTCGCCCTGGCCGACGGCGTTTCGCAGGGCAACCCGCTATCGGAAACGATGACTCAGATTCCTAAGCTGTTCGGCCCGCTGGACGTAATGCTCATCGAGGCCGCTGAGACCTCCGGCAGTCTGCCCGAGTTACTGGGGCTGCTGTCCGAATGGCATGAATCGTCCCGGCGGCTTGTCAGGAAATTGTGGTCGGGAATGATCTATCCCATTCTCATTCTGACCATCGCCGCATTCGTTGCGCCAATTCCGCGTTTCATCCTGGGCGGAGGGACGTTCCGAACGTATCTGTTGGACGTCGCGAGCATCCTCATGCTGTTTTGGGTTCCAGCGGCGATCATTATCCTGATCATTCGCTTGACGCCCGAGACCGGCTTTCTGCGCAGGCTGCTGGACCGGATCGTGCTGCGCATCCCCGGCCTGGGCAAAGCGATGTACACGCTGGCAATCAGCCGGTATTGCTGGGTCTTCCACATGCTCTGCAAGGCGGGCGTGCCGGCCTCGGAATGTGCCGGCATGGCCGTCTCGGCGACGGGCAACACTGTTGTCGCCGACCTGTTCCGGCCGGGCGTCGAAAAAGTCAAAGCCGGCGAACCCGTGTGCGAAGGATTCTCTCCGAAACTGCCCAGGGAGATTGTGGAGATGTGGAGGGTCGGCGAGGAAACCGGAACGCTCGACGATATGACGAAGCGCCTGGCCAGGAGCAACGCCGAAGCGACGGAATTCTGGCTCAATGAGTTTGCCCGCTGGTTCCCGCGATTCGTGTACTTATTGGTGTGCTTGGTGATAATCCGCATGATATTCGTGCTGTTCCGCCAGATGATGTCAGTGTCCGGCCTAAGCGGACTCAACTGAAGATATCTAACCGTAGAGAGAATTTGCGTGTGCAACAAGTCGCGAAGAGATAACTTGCACACCCTATCGAACTCTTGAGAATAAGTAGAAAGGAGATCGACGATGCCTTATCGTGTTCAACGCTTGTTTGTGTTTGCCGGGTTTGTTCCTCTGGGCTTGCTGTTCGGAGCCTTGCCCGCTGCCCCCGTCCTCGGCGGCTCCGCTGCGCCGACTCAAAAACCGTTGGTAAGCGTAGCCGACGTCAACGTCGGGGATTTCCAGGTAGTCACGCTCTGCGATGGCTCAAAGGCGACGGTTAAGCTGCTCGATTTGAACGAGACACGAGACGACGTTTGCCACGCCGTTCGACGGGCGACCGTCACGGTCGAAGTCAACGGACAGACCGTTTCTCTTGTTTCTTCGACGTATCATTTGCCCATCACGGTCGCCGGGGTGCAGATCGACTGCCCGGTCACCAAAGGTTACCGGCAAAACAGCAGCAAGCATAACGCGTGGGGTCTGGTCAAGGACGCCCGGCTGCGGCTCTGGCCCGCAGGCTCGCCCTGGATAAAGCCAGGCACGTTCCTCTATCCGGCTAAGGAGCGCTGGTTCACCACCGATACCCAAATGGCCAACGTGCCCGTCTTTGTGGACGGCGGCGACGTCCCGGGCCAGAGAAGTATCTATTATCACTATGGTCTGGACTTCGGCGGCGCCGAGAAGATGGTCAAGGTGGTAGCCGCCACCGATGGGCTTGTAGTGTCCGCGGGGACCAAAAGGCTGCCCGGTTATGAAGACTCTCCCGCCGCGCCCCGCTACGACGTGGTCTACGTTAAGGATGCGCGGGGTTGGTTCTATCGCTACAGCCATCTGTACAAAATCGATGATGCCATCAAGCTCGGGAGCCGCGTCAAGATGGGTCAGAGGATCGGGATTCTGGGCAAGGAAGGCGGAAGCGGCGGCTGGTCCCATCTGCATTTCGACATAACCGCCCGCCAGCCCTCGGGCATGTGGGGTATCCAGAACGGCTACGCCTTTATCTGGGAGGCCAATCAGCGCGAAAACAAACCCAACATCATCGCCGTAGCGCGGCCTCACGTGCTCGCCTGGACGGGTGAAACCGTGGAACTCGACGCTACGCGCTCCTGGAGTCGATGCGGGACTATCGAGAAGTTCGAGTGGACGTTTTGCGATGGAAGCACCGCCACCGGCGCGAAGGTGCGGCGCACGTATGACAAAGCGGGCGAGTACAACGAAATCGTTAAAGTCACCGATGCGGCCGGAAATGTTGACTACGACTTCGCCGTCGTCCAGATCATCGACAAGGAGCATCCCGATCGGCTGCCGCCGACGATTCATGCGGCTTTCTATCCGACCTGCGGCATCAAGCCCGGCGATGAGATTACCTTCAAAGTGCGGACCTTCCGCACCCGGCACGGCAATGAGGTCTGGGACTTCGGCGATGGTAGTCCGAAAGTCACCGTTCACTCGGACGGCAACGCCAATGTGCACGATCCGAACGGCTACGCTGTCACCACGCACCGATACTCGAAACCAGGCGTCTACATCGCAACAGTCAGACGGCAGAACGAGTACGGCCAGGAGGCAATCACCCACTTGCACATCTTGGTGAACTCCCCGATCACTATCACGAAGACCGAGCAGGGCTTCGACGTCACGGAGGGGGACGCGAAGATCATGTCCTACCAGCGGTTGCACAAATCCCTGAACGGGAAATACAAGCGAGCCGATTACATCCATCCGTTCTACGGCCTCGACGGTGAAATCCTGACGGAAGATTTTCCGCCGGACCACCCGCACCATCGCGGCATCTTCTGGGGCTGGCACCAGGTCTGGCTCGGCGACAAGAAACTCGGCGACTCTTGGGCCGCGAGCGACTTCTTCTGGGACGTTTACGACGCGAAGGTTCTCACGATAGATTCCAAGTCACGTGCTCTACAGGTCGGCGTCCTCTGGAAATCACCACTGTATACGGACGCGGGCGGACAGATGAAACCTTTTGTGAAAGAGACGACGATTATCCGCGTCTTTCCCGAGGAGGCAAACATCCGTAAGGTGGACTTTCAAATCAGCCTGCTCGCTCTGGAAGATAACATGCGTCTGGGCGGCTCCGAAGACGCGAAAGGCTACGGCGGGTTCACAACGCGAATACCCTTGCCGGACGGCCTTGCGTTCATGGGCACGAACGGTCCCGTCGAGCCACAGAACTTGTCCGTCGAAAGCGGCCCGTGGCTCGATTTCTCGGGCCATTTTGGTGACGACAATAAAGTCAGCGGTCTGGCCATTCTTTGCCACCAGTCCAATCCCGGCTATCCCCAGCGGTGGATATTGAGAAGGAAAGGAAGCGCCCAGAATCCAGTCTATCCCGGCCGGCACCCCGTTTCGCTCTCGCGCGAAGAACCGCTCGTCCTGCGCTATCGGCTCATCGTCCACCGCGG
>CAYZAH010000474.1:0-4189 GCA_964475805.1 uncultured Pirellulales bacterium
ACGAGTGTTGTAGCCCTCGAATTCAACTTTGCGCAGTCTTGGACGGATGACGATCTCATCGAGCTGCAACTGGGAAATTCGAACGGAAAGGGAAGATCCGATTGCGTTGCCGATGGCTTTGGTCCGTTCAACCTCTGATTCATCAACGACACCAAGTGATTCAACCAGGCAGTGTGATTGTTCATCGAGCAAAGACTGGATGTTTCCATGTAGGCAATGCCGCAGCGCAAGTTTCCAATAGTATGTTTCAGGTTCTTTTCCTCTCAAAAGGGCTATCGTTTCAGGAAGATTGAATAAGGTCCTGAATCCTTCAGAGATCCGAATCGCTCCCTGGAGCAAAGCCGGGGAGTCCCATTCGAGTGAAGGCGAAAGTCTTTTCAGCGCACGAAGAGCGCATACGCTTGGTCCAGCCACTGCCATTTGGCTGATAACCTGTATCAAATCCCCAGGGGGCCGACCGAGGGGTGGGTCTAATTTTTCATCCATGGCCTGCTGCAACAGGTCCAAATGTTCCATGAACCTTTCGCCGGAGCTTTCAGCAGCAATCGCAGGCCATCCGATAGATTCATCGACCAACCAATTGCTTAAGCCCGGATATCGAGCACCATCCAGTATCGCAGATGCCGCCCAATACCAGCGTCGATCCTCCGGACCTGTTTCAGGAGATCGTTTAACCAGTTTGTTGATATATGGTAAAAGGGTCTCCGAGACTTTTTTCAGTAAAAGGGTGACCGGTATCGGCTCACCATCATGATGGTCCAATGCAATTTTCAGCGGGTCGACAAGAGAAGCAAGTCCGGGGCTGGGATACATCAATACAAGAACGGACATTCCGGTTAAACGGCCATCCGCACTCTTTGCATATCGAAGAAGGGGGCGTAGTTCATCGTAGAGCTGGTCATGATTTATCCGCTTTGGCAGCAAGGACACCATTCGGCGTTCAGCCTCATAGGAGCAGAGTGAGGCAATGGCATCTGGTACGACATTCCAGGCCGAAAAAACCAGATGTTTTGTGATATCTCCAATATCTGCGTATGCGCCTTCAGGTTTGTTATACGGCATGGAAGGCGGCAACCATAGAAGTTTCCAAAGTCCACGATCGATCGTCAGGGAAAAAAGTTCTCGCATTCTCGGATTGGCTGGATCAACTTCTTGATAGGTTTGAATCTCATTTCTGCTCAAAAGTCGGTTTTCATTTTCCTTCAAAGCCAGGAGCAGTTCCTCTGAAGCATCTTCGCACTGAGCTTCCAGCTTTCGTCTAAATTCGTAGCGTCTGAGAAAATTTATTAAATAAGGGCTCGACTTCCAGTATTCGATAATATCTCTGGCCCCCACGCTCGAAGAAACGCGATCGGCGAGTACGGCTTCATGAAGATCTCTGGGTACGAGCGTTGGCCTCTTTCGGGATTCAGAGAGCATGGCATCCTGAGCTTGAGTCATGCCCACCCTTTCGGTGCGGCACATGACGCGACTCAGCCTCGACTGAAGCGTATCACGTGTGTCTCTCGCAGATAGGCCGTCATCTGATCCAAAACGATAAAGTGCTTGCCGAAATTCTTGAATCTCCTTTTTGACCGCCTCAACGGTGTCATCCGATTCGAACAAAAACCGTAATGTTTTGAGAAAATCCGGATAGTGATCGTCTTCTTGTTCGTGATCTAGAGACAGCATTTTATAAGGAGTTGCGGATAGAAGAAGTGTTTTGACGCCTTCGTACTTGAATAATCTTTGTGCCAAGCGTGCATCGGGATTGTTATGGTCAAGTAGGTTCTTGAACCGCTGGAATTCATCGAGAATGATCAAGTCCGGTTCCAACATTTCAACACTCATTTCGGCAATCCGAAATCGCAATTCCGATACAAGTTCCAGGCGTTCTGGGTCGTGCCGCAGTACTCTTCTTTTCGATTGGGCGCAAAAGTCTGTAATTCTTTGGTGAAAGTCTTTATCGGAAACGACGTTATTAACGAATGCTTTGGAAACATCGCCATCAAGGCTTTCCGGTTTCCATTTATTCGTCCACCACCGCCAGTTGTCATCGTTCACCCGGCATTGAAGCAATCGTCGCAAACCTGCAGGGCTGGCATTCAATTTCCCTTTTAATAGATAATGAATAAGAGCGCGCTCCTCGAACCTTCCATCCCGTGACTTAGGATCAAAACTTGTTCCCGGGGTGAGACTCACGTAATTAACGCTATTTTGGCGCATACCTGCAATATGCATCGGAAGCAGTGAGAGGCGTGTCGGGCGCACGAATTCCTGAACGCCAGAAACGTTCAACCGGTTAATATTCTGGGATGCAATGCTTATGTTTGAACATATGTAGACGATGTCGATTCTGCCGATATCCTCATGCAGAAAATCGATTGCCCGGGCGATAACCCCGCGTGCGACAAGCGTCTTCCCTAACCCAACCTCGTCAGCAACGAGGAAACGGTTTGTCGCGTCCTGGTCCAGGTAGAAGCGCCGGAACACATAGTCTACGGATCTGCGTTGAAAATCCTTCAGCCTGGCAAGAACACGTTCGGCGCCATTTGTTGGCTTGGTCATCGGCCGGCCTCCGCCAAGGCTTCCTTAAATACGGCCCACAATTCAAGAAACTGTGGAGGAACGATTGCATTCGTTTTTTTGTTTTGCATCAGTCGTTTCACAACAGCTTCGACATCCTTCAGCTTATCGGGGTCTCGGCTGAAAGCCCTTGCAAGTTCTTCGAGGATGGGTATTTCAGACGAGAACCCATCGCTCCAGGACCCGCTTCCGCTGCCTCTGTTGAATAGGCTGCCCCCACCAAAAATCCCGCCGGCATATTCACCCAGCAGCAGGAGGATGTACCTTAAAAATCCATCCTGATTATTAAGAACAAGCTGGAATATGGCATCATCGCGGTTTTTAGGAAGCCCTTCCACAGGAAGACACAGAACCATCCTTAGAGAAATATTTTTGATCTCTGAAACAAGTTCGAAAGCGATGAGGCCTGTTACTGATTCGGTGGCGTATTGGCCGATATCGACACTTTTATGTCGAGCTAATCCCATCGTGTCCACAGCCCGGTCTTCTGATACTGTAATTGGCCAGGCTTTGAACTTAGAAATGCCATCGAAACGAAGCCGCTCGGAAGATTTAATCAATAGCCTCCAGGCTTCATCGCTTTTTTTGCAGGTCACTTTTAGCTTAGTTTCTGCCAATAAGTCTCGTGCCTTTTCGAGTGCGTTGCGCGCCTTCGCTTCTTCATCATCTATAGAGGAAGGTTCTTCCGATCTTACATACTCCGACAAAACAGGCCCAAGGCCACTATCCGCGATGAGAGTCTCCACACCGCCAACCCGGCTTGTTCTGCCAACCAATTCGACGAGGATCTCGGTATTGATTCTTTCAAGGAGAGCTGCGCTGGTTGCATTTGCCGAACCGAGGTAAAGATGTGTCCACCATCCCTTTTCAACAATATACACCTTTGCGTGAAGCCCGACTGTATCATGCTGTTCCTGTTCCTCTCCATCCTCGGTTTCGGCTGCTTCGTCGAGCGTATACCATCTTTGGGCTATTTCCATTGATTCAGCGGCAAGCTGATTCAATTCATCGGGCCTGGAAATAACACTGGTCAGCTGTTGAGTGTTGCTGTTCAGCCATGAGAGGGCGCGGTCTGTAATAAACGGTGAGATTACAGCCATCTTTTTAGACCAAGGTGGGGTCCACGATTTTCGGCCAACCCCGAGAATGTGAAAGTAAATCTCTTCAAATCCCTCCGGCAGTTCCCAAGGAGTCTTTCTGACTTCATCGGCCAGTTTTTCCGCAAGATCCAATTTGGACTTGGATACCGGATGAACGGCCATAGATGGCAGTGCCCTTATCAATTCACCTATGGGCCGGTTAGCCGCGATATAGCGGCCCTGGGGTTGGCCTTCAAGTTGAAGGGAGATATCCCAGGAACGGTCGTACGTGATATTCCGAGACAGAATCAGCAACCTGATTAAAGGGGGCTCATTATCGAGATCAGGCTGTACAAAACGGAGGACCCAGATCTTAGGATGGAATGCACCACCACGTGGGGCTTTAACCGGCGTCACCATGTTTTCGAGCAAACCAAAAAGGACATTACTGCCGGAAGGGGGCTTTATGCCAGTGTGTCCTACATACACGTTAAAGCGGTCTGAAAGCCTGCGCAGAGACTCCAGAAGCCGAATTGGGTCAATGG
>CAYZAH010000475.1:0-4166 GCA_964475805.1 uncultured Pirellulales bacterium
GGATAACAACTTGACCTTTATTTGAGAGCCGTGTCTTTTCCATATGTACCTCCTCACTGTTGGTAAGACCAAAGTAAGACGAGTATAATTGCTTTTTCCCCCTTTTGCAACCTTGAAAATGATGAGGAGAGATCCTGAATCGCCTCCTGAACCGGTACCTTCTCAGCCGGGGTCACCTAACTTTAAATATCGGCAAAATCTCACAGGTCTGGGCATGCCTGGTTTTTAGCGGATATGTCAGACATATCAAAGGTTTTCTGGCCAACTGATATCCTGAGGGTATATAGGGATATCTGGATTAATGTGTTTCGCAATTACAGTCAAAGAACTGGCAGCGGGTTCTCTTTGCTCTTGCCCGATCTCATAAGGGCAAAGGCTTACATCTTCGCAATTTTTACTCATAACGGTGCTTTCAATCTGTGTTACGACTGCGGGGCGTCGAGCTGCTGCATGAGCTGGGATGCCCAGGCCCAGTTGCGATCGCGGACAGCTTGGAAGAAGGGAGAGTAATCTTCGGGGGAGAGAAAGAAAAAGTGATAGGTCCAGTCGATGCCGTTGGCGGCCAGGATCGTATTAAGTTGCTCAAAATGCTCTTTGCCGTCTCGGTATTTCGCGTGGTTCTTACGGGAACTGTCGTTGTCATCCTTAATCTCGACCACAAGGATGTCCTTACCGTCCTTGAGCTTGATCAGGAAATCTGGATTGAAGTTCTCGCGCTGTACGTGCGAGCTGCCCTTGTCGGTTGGTTTGTAGGAGTAGGGTACCTGGTAGAACCCGCGGTCGGGTGATTTGATCGCCGAATCGACCAGATCAGGATGAGCGTTCAGGAGATCCTTTGCAAACCTCATCTCGGGACTGGAAACCAGGAACAGCATGTTCTGCGGGCCGGGCAGGTTATCCAACTCGATCAGGTTGTCCTTGAGGAAAAGAATATCCTCTTCCTTACCGCCATAACGCACATAACGTTCTTTGACCTGGCCGTAGTCGTGCCGGTCGCGGACAAACTCTTCGAACAGCTCCTTTTCGTCGGCCGACAGGCCCTTGCCGGAGTCCGCGTCAAAAATGACGTATCCTTTTCGGTCCCGTAGCTGGCTTTCGCTGAACGACTGCCGTGGCATGTCCTTCATACTGACCGGCTCAAAGCCGTCCGCCCGCAGTTTCATGCGTGGCGCCGGCACGCCGGCCCGGCGGAACAAAGGGCCGAAGGCCTGCTTCATCCTGCCCAGGTTGGCCCGGCTGAGCCAGTCCTGCGCGTATCCGCAGTGCTTCAGGTTCCCGGTGATCCAGGTGTGTATCCTCTCGGTTGTCCATTTGGCCGCCAGCTTCTCGTTATGGTCTTTCAAAAACAGCTTGATTTCGCGCACGGCCTGATCCAGCTCGATCCGGTCCCGCATTTCCACGGTAAATCGGAACGTCCCGGTTTCCGAGTACTCGCTGTACTCCTCCCGGTGCTCCTCCTGCGGCAGCAGAACCACCCTATCCGGTTCGTCGGCCGATTTTTCCTTGGTCTCTACCGTATCCAGTTGCAGTGCGTAGGTCAGGTTATACAGCGGAAAGGAATAGGTATGTTTGGCTGCGGCAAACCCCCAACCTATGCGGTTCTCGATTTCCAGGACGCCGCGGTAAAGGTCACGGATCTCATTAGTCCAGCTCTCATGGTTGTTGATGGTCACATACACCGGCTGCGTCAGTTCCGGAGGCACGCGCAGTCCGCGGCCCAGTACCTGGGCGATCAGCAGCTTGGAGTTGAAGGCCCGTCGCTCATGGGGCACGATCTGGAACACGTTCTTCACGTCCCAGCCTTCCGTCAGCATGCTGACCGAAACGATCCATTCAACTTCGTTCTGCGGGTCGTCCACTGCCTTCAGCGCCGCGATATTCGCTTTGCGTACCTTCTCCGCATCCGGCACGAGACGCATGACTTCCGCCTTTTCGGTTTTGTTGCCCGGGACACCGGATGTCACCCAGATGGCCTTTCGCGCTTCCTTCTCCCGGCTGGGACCCTCCTTCTCGACTAAGAAACCGACCAACTCATCCCAGACCTGGACACAGGTCACAATCTTATCCGTGACGATAATGGTGATCGGCTTGAGCACGTCCCTGTATTTCTCCCGCAGCTCCACATGCTTGGCGTAGGTCTCGTAAAATCCCTTTTTAGTGCTCGATTCCTCGATCTTGTAGTTGATCTTTTTAACGACGCCGTCTTCCATGGCCTGGCGCAGGCCGTAGCGGAAGATGATGTCATGAAAATACGCATCTTTGATGTAGGGTGTTCCGGACAGGCCGAGCAGGTAATGGAACCCGTAATCAGGGTTCACGAGAAAATCGAACCACTTCTTGGTCGCCGCATCCGCTTCGCTGTAAATGTGGTGGGCCTCATCACTGATCACCAGCGTTCGACTGCCTTTACGCTTAAAACTGTCCTCGATCGATGACCCCGTACGCTCATAGGCTGCATGGATGTTCTCGACGCAGATATCCCCGTCAAGGATAGGCACGTTCGCATTCTTGATGCCCGGGCTCGGACAACGCGCTCCCAGCTCTTCGAGAATACGCGTCAGCGTGCCGTCGCCACTGAAGCGCTCGAATTTTGAGCGCAACTCCTCCTCGATGGTGAGCGAGGGACATAGCACCAGCACCTTGTCTACCAGACCCTCTGCGAGCATGATCTGGGCCACCCCGAAGATCACCCAACTCTTGCCGGTACCAGTGGCCAAGTCTACCGTAACCGACTTGCGGTCCGGAATTCGGAAGTTGTCCAGGTATTCGCCCTTGGTCGCATAGCGCCGTTGCAGAGGTCGGCTCATCCCATAGGTGGAATCGGCCAGGTCCCGAGTTGTCGGGTATCGGTCCGACACAAAAAACGCCACAGCCTGACGAATTGCGTCGCGCACGTGCCCGAAGTCCGCGGTCGTGAATGAGTGCAGGTAGGCCTCATACTTGTCCACCACATTCCGGACTCTTTCGCTGTCGTCCATGAACTTCAGGACAAAGTCATCGTTTTTATACTCGACGCTCATGTCTTCCGCTTTCCTGTTTTTCGGTTCCCCTTGCGTGCGCCCGCAGCGCCCTTGAAGTCTCCGGCCGCCTTCCGCACCTTCAACTCGTTGCCGTACTTGTCCATGAAAATAATCATCAGGTCCCCGCCGGGCACCTCATCCTCCTTCAGCCTGAGCACCGCCTCGGTCCTATCGGCATCCACTGTGTCGTCAGCCCAGAATACGCGGCATAGATTGAACGTCTTGCCGTCGTAATCCGTATCCACCAGAGCCATGGAAAAGGTCTCGAATGGCGCAAAATCCTCCGGATCGCTCGCCAGCGTATTTGAGCGGAAATCGGAAATCCGTATCACGTAATCCAGGTCCTTTTGTGTAAAAAGGCCCACGTCATCCGGCGCTTCGCGCGTGTACCGGGCCTTGACCACCGGCTGGGAGACAAAGTCATATCCCACCGCATCGATCACCTCGTTCACGCCCGCCTCGCCGGTCGGCTGTTTCAGACTCCCCACTTCCCCCCGTTCGATCAGGGCCATCAGCACCGAAAGCGGCACCTTCAGGATCACGTAGGTGGTCCGGCCGAGCGCGATTTCATCCTCCATGAAGGCCATCACGGCCCCCGGCGCGATCACGTAAAACCGGTCGCCCCCGCGTCCCTTCATCACCGCGTGCAGGCTTTCGATGTAACCGCGGTCCAGCACCAGTTCCGGATGGTTCGGATAGTCCCAGAGATAGGCCGAATGCAGGCCGATATAGCCGTCCGCCGTCAACCCGTAAATCGCATGTTTCTCCACCCGCACCCCGAAGAGCTGCAGGACAAAGGGCCGATACTGGTCCCACGGCAGGTTCAGGATCAGGTCTTTGTCATAAATGCCGGCGTGATAAAGGGCAAATTCCTTGGCCTTCAGCGGTTTGGGCTTCGTCAGTCTTTCCCTGGGTTGGATGAAAGAGATCAGAAAGCGCACCTTGCCCACCTGGACCGCCTTTTCGCCCGCCTTCATATCGTCCGCCATGACCGCCAGATCCCGCACCCGGAATTTATCCTCCTGACAGATCAGCGAGAACTCCTGCCTGCTGTTCCCGGCAAGATGCTTCTCCAGAAAGTCCGCCATATCCCGCAGCAGGCCGTCCGTGATGTTCAGGTCCCCCTTCCTCGCCTTTTCATAGACC
>CAYZAH010000476.1:0-4155 GCA_964475805.1 uncultured Pirellulales bacterium
GGACCCACAAGTCGAATACGTAGTGAAGATACACGTTCGCCAGCAGCGGCGAGATACTTCCGCCCTGCGGCGTACCCGTCTTCACCTCGTATCGCTTGCCGTCTTCCAGCACCCCGGCGCGCAGCCACTTCTTCACGTGGCGGATCACGCGCCGGTCCGCAATCCGGTGCCCCACGAACTTCACCAGCCACTCGTGGTCGATGGCGTCAAAGGAACCCCCTGCACACTACCCGCATCCACGACCTTCCGGCGAAGGTTATGGTCATGCGCGAACGCCATGCCTTGCAGGGACAGCTTCTGGCGGTATACGGCGTCACGCATCGAAGAGGCGTCCTGCATCTGACGCTGGTGCTGCCGGACGGCACACGTTCGCTCATCCCGGCGGCGTGGACCAACCTGCCCTTCCACTTCGCCGAAGGTGTGGCATCGGCGCCGCCGGCGCAGCCCAATCTCCTCGGCTCGATTCGCAACTTGTTGCATGCCCGGCAGGTGGTGGATGCTCTCCTGGGCAGATTCGATTCCGCGAAGTCTGCCGGTACGGACACCCCAAAGCAGGAGACGAACGATGGCCCGACAACTGACGTTCTGGCTGGCCGAGGAACCACCGACCCCGGCGCGGCGGATCTGGGAGGATCTCGACGAGCGCCGCCGAGATGCCCTGATCATCGCCTTGGCCAAGCTGATCGGCAAGGAGGCGCACCCGGCGAGGATCGATCCACAATCGGGGGACAGCCATGAGCGGTGAGAACAAGATCAAGCCCACCCATCTGGCCCGGTCCGCGTACGTCTATCTGCGTCAGTCCACTGCCGGCCAGGTCGAACGGAACCGCGAGTCCACCGACCGTCAGTACAAGCTGGCCGAGCGGGCCGTCGCGTTGGGCTGGCCGCGACATCGGGTGAAGATCGTCGACGAAGATCTGGGCCAGTCCGGGCAGGCCACGCAGTATCGCAACGGCTTTGCCCTGATGACCGCGGACGTGGCCTTGGGGCGCGTCGGATTGATCCTCTCCCTGGAGGTCTCCCGCGTCGCCCGGAACAACGCCGACTGGTACCAACTGCTCGACCTGTGCAGCGTGACCGACACGCTGATCGGCGATGAGGACGGCCTGCACCACCCGGGCCTCTTTGACGACCGTCTCCTGTTGGGGCTGAAGGGGACGATGGCCGAGGCGGAATTGCACGTCCTTCGCGCCCGGCTGGACGGCGGCATCCGCAACAAGGCCGCACGAGGTGAACTACGCCGTGGCCTGCCCGTCGGGTTCGTCTGGGGAGATGCGGACGGAGAGGTTCGCTTTCATCCCGACCAGGCGGTTCAAGGGACTATCCGCACGGTCTTCGAGAAGTTCGCCGAGACGGGCTCGGCCCGCCAGGTGTGGTTATGGTTCCGATCCGAAGGCCTGCCCTTTCCCTTGCAGACGCCGGGGTCAGGCGATATCCAATGGGTCTGTCCGACCTATGCGGCCGTCTGCAACGTGCTGAGTAATCCGACCTATGCGGGCGCCTACGCCTATGGAAAGACGCGCCGGGAACGATATGTCGATGAGGCGGGACGAATGCGGACGCGCGTCCGCCGGCTGCCCCGCCACGAATGGGCGGTGCTGATCCGAGAGCATCATGAGGGATTCATCGACTGGGAGACCTATGAGTTGAATCGGGCTCGACTGGACAGCAACCTGCGTCCCGGGCCTCACCGTGGCGGGGCCCTCCGCGAGGGCTCAGCCCTGCTTCAAGGACTGGCCACCTGCGGGATCTGCGGTCGACGGCTGCGGGTGTACTACCAAGGCAAGAACGCCACGCCAGGCTACTACTGCCAAGGCAGCAACATCGTCAACGGCAAGGGCCGCCGTTGTATGCGTGTCGGCGGAGTCCGAATCGATCGAGCGGTGGCGGAGATGTTCCTTGAGGCGGTGACACCCGCCGGCATCACGGCCGCCCTGCTGGCTGAAGAGCGGTTGGAGGCCGAGCACGATGCGGCCCTGCGCCAGTGGCGCCTCCAGGTCGAGCGAGCCCACTACGAGGCCGAACGCGCCCAGGCCCGCTACCAAGCGGTCGAACCCGAGAACCGGCTGGTGGCCCGCAGCCTGGAAGCGGAGTGGGAGCAACGACTGGCAGACCTGTCTTCCGCCGAGGCCGAACTGGCTCGGCGAGAGCTCGAACATCCGCTGCAACTGACAGACGAACAGCGCCAGAAGATCCACGCCTTGGGCAGTGACTTGCGCCGTGTATGGGATGCGTCAACAACCACGGACCGTGACCGCAAGGAACTCCTTCGCACGCTGCTGGAGGAAGTCAACATCCGCATCGAGCCCGAGCCGCCCCAGGCCCATCTGACCTTGCGCTGGCGAGGCGGCGCCCTGACTGATATGGACGTCAGCCTGCGCCGCTACCGCATTGCCCCGAATCGTACGGAAGAGGGCACGATCGGACTCCTCCGGCGTCTGGCCGTTCACTACGACGATGCCACCATCGCCGGAATCCTCAACCGCCAAGGCCGCAGGACCGCCCGCGGCGAGCGCTTCACGGCCAATGGCGTGGGCAGCCTGCGACGATACCGGAAGATCCCACGACCCCAGCCAACACAAGCCCCACCAGAAGGCGAACTGGTTACCGTGGCAGATGCCGCCGCCGTCCTGGGCGTGGCGCCCTCAACGATCCATCGATGGCTTGCCGATGGCTTCATCGCGGGCGAGCAGATCACCCCCGGTGCGCCGTGGCGAATACGCATGACCGACGAACTGCGCAGTCGATTCGTGGAAGAAGCCCCGGACGGCTACATCCCGATGCTGGAGGCGACGCACCTGCTGGGGGTCTCGCGGCAAACCGTGTTGCAGCGTGTAAAGCGCAATGAGTTGAAGGCCGTCCACGTACGCTGTGGAAGGCGTAAGGGACTGCGGATCAAGGTGATAGACAACCAACCAGGCCTATTCGAGGCCCCTTCATGAACAGGAGTGCAGTATGACGCGGTCTCCAAGAACCCACGAATGTCCGCGTCGAGCACCCAGTTGACCTTGCTCCGCGTCAACCCGACCGATAACGCATCCAACGCGTCATGGGGGCCGCGACCCGGCCGGAAGCCGTACGAGAAGTCCAAAAACTCCTCCTCGTACACCGCGCCCAGCACCGACGCCGCCGACCGCTGGACCAGCTTGTCCTCCAGCGTCGGTATCCCGATCGGCCGCTGCCGACCGTCGCCCTTCGGTATCCAGACCCGCTTCACCGGACGGGCGCGATACGCGCCCCGCTTCAGTCGGTCCGACAGGTCCCGAAGATTCGCCTCCAGGGCCTGCCCGTACGCGCGCCACGTCTGACCGTCCACCCCCGGCGCCGCATGCGGCCGGAGGGCGAAGTAGGCCTCCCGAAGGCGGTCGATGTCGTAGACGTGGTGCCACAGCGCGGTCAACCGTTGCGTCCTGTCCCGCCGTACTGCCTGCCGTATCCGCTCCAACGCCGCCTGCGGGGTCGTCCGGTCCTGTGCCCGGACCCCGGGGCCTCGATGCGAATTCCCCTTGGCCGGCCCCCTTCCCTCGGCCCGCTCCGCAGACGGATCGGCCGGGTGACCTCGGTCAAGCCGACCTGCGCCGTCCTTGTTCGCGGGCGTCCGCGGTACTATGGGGCCGTCTGACTTCCCGTGATCGTTCATCGTCGTCTTGCTCCCTGGGGATTCACGACGCGGACCGCCACGCCATCTCCGTCGCGGCCGACCACGGGACCTCCCAGTTCCTGTTCGGAGAGTCTACGGACGTGCCGGGGGTCTTCGACCGCGCAGGGTCCGACCGCACCTCGCGATAGCGGTGCGACCGGGACGGCCTTCGGCATGTGGCAATTGCCTCGGCACCCTGGACTCGCATGGATTTCGCGGCTCAATGTCCCGCCCATCCGCTCCCCTGCCGACGCTTGCAGGGAGGCGTCGCCGCCTCCCCGCCACGGCTCGGGGCCGGCTCGGGTCGCTACTGCCTTGCCGTATGGCTCTCGCATCCACTACTCTCCGTCAGTTACTGGCGCATCTGCCACCCTCAAGCGGAGTCCCGGCCGGGTTGGGACGGAGCTTGTGGGTGCTTACCGAGGTCATCCACGATGCGTCGCCTCGCACCCACAAGCTCCGGGCCGAGAAGACCGGCCCTCCGCTTGAGGGTGGCACCCGACCGGCCCGGCGAT
>CAYZAH010000477.1:0-4151 GCA_964475805.1 uncultured Pirellulales bacterium
CCCGGTTGACAATTCTGTTTAAATTCGTCAAAATCTGAAACTTTTTTGCAATTTACGAGATTTTATTGAGCAAAAGGACCATGTTCGAGCGCGTTGTGCACCACGACCGCTTGCTCTACGGCCCGATTGATTTGCGAGAACTGAGACGATTGGCTTTGTTTTGCAATTCGGCTGCCATGAGGAATCCTCCAAGATGAATTGACTGCTTGCTATTGATTATTGACTATCGATGAAAGACGCCCCGGTTCTTGGGCAATGCCCGGAATAGGACCGAGATTGCTCGATATGTATTCACGATTGATGATTAGCGACTTTGTCTTAACGATGAACTATAAACTCTACTGTGAGTGTTAGGTTAATATTATACTACATTTAACATTTAATGTCAAGCGAATTCCCAGAGCAGCCGCGTGTGCAACGAGTTCCACACGCTACGATTCTGAGGGAGAAATGAGGATTTGCTTCACAAAGCTGTTTTGAATAGACCCCTCGACTTCGCTCGGGATGACAAGAGGCGAAGCGCGAACCTGGGATAGTGGGCGGCAGCAATCCGGGGAACGGGCCGGCTCCAGCTACTCGTCCCAGTCGATGCTGTTTTCGCGGCACCAGTCGATGGCGATTTCTTTCAGGGCTTCATTGCGGTAAGCCCACCAGTCGTCTTCGAGGCCATGCCGGCGTATGGTGTCTTTGAACCGCCGGAAGGCGCCGCTGCCCCTGATGAGGTCGGACAAGAGATCGGACAGTTTCGGATCATCGACGGACAGGCAGAAACTCTCCATCATTCCATGCTCGTCGATATCGAACTTCGCGGGCAGGGGGATATAGCCGCCCGTCTCGGCGATGATCTCCCGGGCGATTCTCACCTGGTCCTGCTCCCACTCAGGGAAATCCTCGATAGGGTCGTTTTCTTCGGCGGCCCGCATCTCGTAATCGCTGATGACGACGACCTCGCCCGTCGCCGTGTTCAGGAACGAGGTGTTTTCGTCCGATTGAGACTCTATGCCGTCGATAATATCGGCCAGTGCTACACGCGCCGCCATACGTTTCATCTCCCTGAATCTATCCCCTGCCCGGCGTTAGAGTTGCCAGGCTATCTCTGCAATGGAAATCATTGCCTTCACCTTACGCATTCTATATAGTACGATACGGAAAGTAAATCGGTTTTCAGGGAAACTCAACATGGAATCGGCAGAAGAAAACCTCAAGCGTGCCGTGCTGTGGGAGCCGTCCGCAGAGGATAAGAAAGTGCGGTGCACGCTGTGTAACTGGCGGTGCCTGATCGGGGAGGGCCAACTGGGACGGTGCTGCGTGCGAAAGAACGTGGCCGGTGTGCTCTATTCCCTGAATTATCACAAGGTTTGTGCCGCCAATCCGGACCCCATCGAGAAGAAGCCGCTGTTTCATTTTCAGCCGGGCTCGCGGAGCTTCTCCGTGGCGGCGGTGGGCTGCAATTTTCGCTGCGTCTTCTGCCAGAACTGGCAGATCAGCCAGCCCGCCGTCATGAGCGGGCAGATCGACGGCGAATCCATCGCCCCTGAGTATATTGTCGAGGCGGCGGTCCGCAACCACTGCAAAAGCCTCGCCTATACCTATACGGAGCCGACTGTTTTTATGGAATTGTGCGCGGATTGCGGGCGCCTGGCGAAAGAGCGGGGCTTGGCGAATGTGTTCGTCAGTAACGGCTATATGACGCGCGAGGCAATTGATTTCGCCAGCGAGTGGCTGGACGGGATCAACGTCGATTTGAAGGCGTTCAGCGAGGAGTTCTACAAGAAGCTGTGCAAGGCCCGGTTGCAGCCGGTGCTTGATACGACCAGCACTATTGCGAAGGAAACGAATATCTGGATCGAGATCACCACGCTGTTAGTGCCGGATCAAAACGATTCGGAGGAAGAATTGAAGAAGCTGGCTGGTTTCATTGCGGACAAGGCGGGTCCCGATGTTCCCTGGCACATCAGCCGATTCCATCCGCAGTACGAGTACCAGGATTCAGTCCCAACGCCTTTGAGCAGCCTGGAGCGGGCCTACGAGATTGGCAAGTCCGCCGGGCTGCGCTACGTCTATCTCGGCAACGTGCCCGGCTCGAAGGCTGAGAGCACGTGCTGTTACAAGTGCGGCCGGCTGCTGATCGAACGGGTCGGCTACCGGATCGCTGCTAACCACGTAGAGGAATCGAAATGTCCCGATTGCGGGACGCCGATTGCGGGGTATGAGCTTTAGATGAAGATCGTTGCTGATGCCAATATTCCGTTTGTTCGTGAGTGCTTTTCCTCCATCGGCGAGGTAACCGTTGTGGGAGGACGAGAAATGACGCCGTGGGTCGTTGCCGATGCTGACGTTCTGTTAGTCCGGAGCATCACGCCCGTGGGTGTGGATTTGTTAGCCGGCAGCAAGGTGCGTTTCGTCGCGACGGCCACCATCGGATTCGATCATATCGACGTCGATTATCTTCGGCAAAACAAGATCGGTTTTACGTCGGCTCCTGGCTCGAATGCCAACTCGGCCGCTGAATACGTTATGGCCGGCCTGCTCGAAATTGGACGGCGGCGTGACGTGGACCTGGAGAGCAAGTCAATAGGCGTGATCGGCGTGGGCAACGTCGGCGGCCGGGTGGCGCAGAAGTGCGCCGCGCTGGGGATGCAAGTTTATCTGAACGACCCGCCCCTGCAAAGGCGAACAGGCGACCCGACGTATCTGCCGATCCAGGAGCTTTATGATTGTGACTTCATAACCCCTCATACACCGTTGACGTTCGGGGGGATGGACAAGACGTATCATCTGGTCGATGAGGAATTTTTCAGCTCTCTGAAGGATGGCTGCACGTTCGTAAATGCGTCGCGCGGCGGCGTGGTGGACAGCGTCGCTCTTAAGGCGGCGATACGGTCCGGCAGACTGAAGGCGGTCATGCTCGACGTCTGGGAAAATGAGCCGAACATTGACGCCGAGCTTCTGAGCATGGTGGATATTGGCACGCCCCACATTGCAGGCTATTCGCTGGACGGTAAGATCGCGGGTTTGATTATGATATACAAAGCAACCTGCGAGTATTTCGGTCTTGAGCCGAGGTTCGAGGCAGGGGATTTCTTGCCTGAGCCTGAAGTGCCGGAGGTGACGCTCGGTTTAGAATCCTCAGATGAGCAACAAGCATTATCGCACGCGGTGCGGGCGGTATATTCGATTGAGCGGGACGACAAGAATTTGCGAGAGGCGTTGGACAAACCGGCGGAGGAAATGGGCCGGCATTTCGATGCTCTCCGGAAGAATTATCCCGTGCGAAGAGAGTTCAAGAATACAAGCGTCGTTCTCCAGGGTACGAGTAGCACGTTAGCTGATAAGCTCAAGGGAATTGGTTTCAGGGACGTCAGAATTGAAGAGCGAAAAGGCAAAAGCTGACGGCGTTGTTGAGTGGCCGAAAGGGCGGCTGGATTTCTCGTCGGGCTGTCTCGTGATGGGTGTGTTGAATGTCACGCCGGACTCGTTCAGCGACGGCGGGCGGTTCCTCGCCTTCGACAAGGCCGTCGAGCATGGCGTGCAGATGGCAGTGGACGGGGCGGCCATTATCGACGTTGGAGGCGAATCCACCCGTCCGGGTTCCGAGCCGGTTTCCACCGTCGAGCAGGTCAACCGGGTCGTCCCGGTAATCCAGGCGCTTTGCGAGAGGATGGATGTGCCCATCAGCATTGATACATACAACTACGACGTGGCGAAGGCGGCCCTGGAAGCGGGGGCGGGGATGATTAACGACGTTACCGCTCTGAGTGACGAGCGGGTGGGAGCACTGGCCGCCGAGCACAACGTTCCCTTAGTCCTCATGCACATGCAAGGCACGCCGGCCACGATGCAGGTCGAGCCAAAGTACGAGGATGTCGTTGGCGAGGTCCTGGCTTTTCTGTTGGATCGAGCCAAGCGGGCGCAGCGCGCCGGCGTGCCGAAGGACCGGATATTCATCGATCCGGGCATCGGGTTCGGTAAGACGCTGGAACATAATCTTCGGCTGTTGGCAAACGTCGAGCGGTTCGTCAACTCCGGCTATCGCGTCCTTGTGGGGACCAGCCGGAAACGCTTCCTGGGGACGATTACCGGCAGAAAGGAACCTGTCGAGCGAATATTCGGCACAGCGGCTACGGTGGCGTTGTGCGCCGCTGCCGGCA
>CAYZAH010000478.1:0-4149 GCA_964475805.1 uncultured Pirellulales bacterium
TGTTCATGCCTTCCGTCGGCGTGGTCGCTTCGACGAAACAATTGTGTAGATTATGCGAGACGAGCGTTACGTCGATGAAAGCCGTCTCAAGGCTCAACTCACGAACTGCGTCCAGGATGCTTTGCCCCAGGATGGATCGCCACATGCCCAAGCCGGGATGCACCTTGACCATGACCTTTTTGTCGCGATTGTGCAGCCTGCTCGCATTGGATTCAGGCACGCCGAGGCCGCGTCCCTGATACCAGCTCCACCCTTGCAAGTCCTTGCGCTCGATCCCTCGATATTGAAAATCTTTCAGATAGGCATAAGCCGGATTCGACGGGTCCATATCAATCGAATTAAAATGCGGCATCATGCGAAAGCCCATAGAATGGCCTTTCTTGATAAAGGCCTTGGCGGCTTCGCTCGGGATGTACGTGGGGTAATTCTCATCGTAGGGATCGGTGCGCCAGTTCGGGTAGTGAATCAGGCAATGCTTGGGATTGACCTTCTTCGCAATCGCATCCAGGATACTTGCTTCGCCCGGACACCAGCTCACAGCGAACTTAACGTCGCGTATCCAGGCGTGACGCTTTTGCTCTTCGGCCTGGAGATCATAGGCATCCCACAACCAACTTCGGTATTGCTCGGCCGGAACCTTCCAATCCCCGTCGAACACGTTGATACGCCAGACGAGCCCGCCCGCGCTTAAGTTGTCATCTATCGGGCCGTAGGCTTGTGTGTCGAAGCTCAGATGGTTCTTCTGCGATCCCGAACCTACCTTAAGAGCCTTGTAGCGATAACGGTCGTCCTGGGCGTGAACCCAGAAGCCCCCTTTATTCGATTGCAGAATCGCCAAGCCCGCCTCCCAATAGAACGGCCAGGGCCAGTGACTATTGGCGATCAACGGATCATCCAGCTTGAGCTTGATTCCCTGAAAGAACGGCGCGACAAGCTCCAGATCGGGGCGAATGCCGGCTACGTTCCACCGACAGGCTAACACGCCGGGACGCGAAGAATATGCTGAGGGCTCGATAAGAATATCGCCGCTATCAGGCTCAATGCGAACAAACATGACACCGTCCCCGTCCCAACTATGAAAGACAATCTCCGCCTGGAGCGGGGAGATCTGACGAGCGACAATCTCGCCGAACTTGCTTTCATCAATGGAAACGGTTTCGCCACCTCGATAGAGCAACTCCAGTGCGGCTGCTTTATCAACCGCCACGTCTTTGATGAGTTCCTCCCCCGTCTTCTTGTTCTTCAGCGAAGTCAGAAATCCCTTCTCAATGACCGCCGATTGCGTATGCGTGTCAATGCTGATCTTGTTCCCCTCCACCCGCATCGAGGCCCGCCTGCTCTCGGATACAGCGACACTCGTCGATACCGCCCCCGAAGCCGACACGCCCGCACTCGACACATTCGCCAAGGCAGCCACACCGCCCGCAACCTTCAAAAAATCTCGTCTATGCATCGTTGTTCTCTCTTTCTTTTCAACTGTATTGATGCCAAGCGATTATAGCAAAAGTGGAGGCAAACGAAACAGCAAAGTCGGTACTATCGCCGGAGGTTTTTCCCGGATACACTATAAAAAATGTCAAGAAAATCACAGTGCCGTAACAAAATGGTAACATGCGAGCGATAGACTGTGCCCACATGAAAAGCAATTTTTCTTGCGTTTTGGCTCCGAAGGGAGTCCGTTAGAGAAAAGCTATTTCAAGGAGACTCAAATGAAAACGCGAAAGAGCTTGTACCCAATCTGTTGCGCCGTGTTATTGGCTTGTCTTTCTGAAGTTGCCGTCTGGGGTGGTTCTTCAAAATCGCAGACGGCCACTCCCAAAGAGTGGCCGGAGCAAATCGGGAAGCGGAAATTGTATCCTCTGGATTCCGGATTCATGTACGCCGGCAGCGAGTCATCCGTGGCGAAGGTGGGCAAGATCGTCCGAAAAGTCCTTGATGATCTGGACGGACAAACCGGCAAGACCGCGGCGAAAGGGCTTGTCCTCGTGATCGATAAGAAAGAAACGCTGCCTTTCCAAGCGGAAGACCTGCTAACCATGTTCGCTCGCAGACAGAGCGAGAAGGAAGGCCAGGACTCCAAGAAGGCTCTGGACGCGCTCCAGGACGGCAAGAAAGAGATGGAAGAACTGGGGCTGGACATGAATCTGCTGCTGTCCGTCGCACCCATGCCGATCGAGCCGAATATGCTGCCCGAGCTTATCAAGGGATTTCCCAAGAACATGGGCCAGCAGATCGACTGGTGCATAACGATACCGACGGAAAGCAACATCAAATACGGGATGAAGAAGATGTTTGCCGCGGGCTTGAAGAAGGAGAAGATAGGTATCGCGAAACAGGTGGCGCTGTTTCCAATCTTGGCTTTCGCGGAGAACAAAGCCATCGGTGAGCTGAAGAAAGCCCGCCAGCTTGCTCTCTACCAGTTCATCATTGAAAAACAAGATCATCTCACGGACAAGCAAAAGAGAGACAAGGTGGACGCCTACGAGAAACAACTGTGAGGTAATTCAGCGAAACAAAACCAATTTCAGAATCCCCCGGACTCGGCCGGACGGTAGAAGCCGCATGCATATTCTGACAGCCGGCATTTGCACTTGCCTGCACGTCTTCTCTGCTGTATTGTCATCCCCATCTCGCACGTCGGCTGTCGTGCGCCGAGTTAAGTGCGAAAACGAATGGAAACGGAGTCGGGTCCGGCGCCAGGTGAGCCGGGCTTGCTTTTTCAGGACGAATAAAGGGAGTCTATGGCATCATCAGGCGGCTTCATCAATCGTGCGCAGTGCCGGAAATTTGCTCTGCGCTGGGCGAAGGAGAACAGGCGAGGGTGGGACCCTAATCGAGTGAGCAAGCAATTTTTGGACGATCTGGATACGAAAGTCCGTCTGACAATTCAAGCGGCGATAAAACGCCATCGTAGCGTCGGCACGACAATCAAGGATTTGGCTTAGTTCCGTTGGGTATATCCTATTCCGGAATTGACGCATAAGTAAACGTGGCAACTTCGTTTTGAAGCTCAGGAGCAAACGGGTACGATAGCTCCGGACACTACTTCATCATCAGATTTCACCGGCATCTCCGGCTGCCAGCTATCCGTTTTTGCGGCCTCGATACTCTGGTCGACGATCTTCTTGATCTCGCCTTTGGAGGTACGTAGTTGCCTGAGGAATTTCTTTTCCTCCCTTTGGGCCTTGAGCCACGCGGCCTTGTGCTCGCCGGCAACGTGCTGAACGTACTTGTAATGAGGTGCCATACCGGCGGCCAATGCCTCCATCGCAGCTAACGTACTCTGCGTCCAGACCCCGTAGGTGAGCGATGTGATATGCCAGGCCCAGTGGAGCGCAAACGCAGCTACCGGAACGGGTTGCATCTCATCCCGGCGACGAATAATCTCTTTGGCCGCTTCGACGAGACGCTGTGCGGCGGCGCGAACTTCGCTCGCAGCCGCATGATCTTCCTTCATCGCGTCACCATGTTCAGTGAGCACCTCATTGAACAAATCGGCCTCTTTGGCCTGGAAAGCCGTTATCTCGACCTCCGCCCCATAATAGGCCAGATACTCCGGTTGTTTGTCTTTCGCTACTCCTGTGCTGCGCCAAAAGCCCATTTCTTCACGTCCCTTTCCACCAGAGAAAGCCTGGTAACCCGAAGATTTACAAACTCTCTTGTTATCGACGTCCTGAGTCACCAGGTTAAGCAAGACTTCAGGCCGCAGCCGGAATAGATTCCTGGCTCGAATGGATAGAGAGTGGCAAGAAAATGGTTCAAAAGGCGGAGGTTTTTATATGGATTTATGTAAAATCCTGTAAATCTCCGTCGAAGTCTGAGACTAATTTAGCATTTTTTGGCCATAGAGAACAGCGGACGGACTTCCGGCCTCAGGCTTCTGATTTTTCCGGAATGTCTTTGTTATGAAACGGGCAATGGGTATAATGATGGGACAGGAACCCTTCGGCTACGCTCAGGGCGTGCTTTCTTGACGCAGCAGCAGAAGACGGGAGTGGAGTGACTATCCGAAGGAGCTCTCGCGGATCTGCGGAAGCAGCTTAGAGATGCGAGTTCTTAGTGAGACATATGGGCTTTGTCAAGAAAACGGGGCGGAGACCATGCAAAGAATGTAGTCTCCATTGGACAAGACTGACGCCTCTAATTCTC
>CAYZAH010000479.1:0-4149 GCA_964475805.1 uncultured Pirellulales bacterium
CTGATCGTCTTCAAACTGCTTTGGATTGTTCAGGCCGTGCCGCACGCCCTTGATATAGCGATTGCCTTTGAATCGAAGGATGTAGTCGCTGAAGCCGCCGGCCAGAATCTGTCCCCCAATCACGGCGGCGCAGGTTGGATTGCTCTTGTCCTCGCACACTCGGACAATATGCTCCGCCTCGGCCAACTGCTGCTCCCGCGCGACGGCTACCTCCATATAGATCGCCTTGGCTATCCCAAGCCCGTGCCTTGCCTCTTCATAATCGCCCATTGTGAAATTCCGTGTCAGTTCGCCGCCCGGCTGTAGCCAGGGCAGCCGAAACTCGTTCAGATCCCACAGGTGCTGATGAGTGTCTACAATCCGGATAATCGCTTGCTCGGTGCGTGCCGAGCCGTGAGCGCTGAGTCCCGGGACCCCCGCCGGCGGCGAGCATCGCCGTCGTGCGCAGAAATTGCCTGCGGTTCATTGGAAGGCCTCTCGGTTGCATCTACTCCGTGACCAGCTCGATCCCCTTGCCGGTTCCCAGATTCCGCGAGTATTTCCTGTCTTTTGGATTGTTCCAGTGCTCGTGGACGCCCAGGCTCTCCAGTCTCGTCCCGTCGCCTTCCGGATCATAGGCTGTCCCTGAGGGCGGGTGGCCCGCCAGGGCTGCTTCGTGCAGGTAGTTGTCGGGACGGCCGACCACGTCCACCATGTTCGAGCCCGAAGCCTGCTCGTTCCGCAGGAAGTCCAGCCCGACGGAGTCGATGGCCACCATGTCTTGCGAAACGAGGATGCTCGAGAACCAGTCGTTGTCAAAACCGGCAAACCGTATCACGCTGGAGCTTTGATTCCGTGCGGGATAGAGGCCGTCGATCATGTAAAGCATCGTCTTGCCGCCCAGGTGCTTGTCGCCGTTGAGATTCACGAGGCAGTTGTACGTGCCCATTGGATTGTTCCGATCTCCGTACTTGTGCAGGGGGCTCGGCGACCAGCCGCGATCGTTCGGAAAGTACATCGTGCCGAAATGGTTCTTTCCGCACAGCGTCATGCCGAACAGCGTGTGCGCTCTCATCACCGCCAGGTTGATCATGTATTTGGCCTGGGTGACGCACCGCGGGAAATACGCAATCCCCGCCTTCGTGTGGAGCGGCTGGCTCTCATCGCAGACGGCTGCCACCCGGCCGTCCTGTGCTCTGTCGGGGGCCACGACGAAGCTGACCTTTTGAAATTCGGTGTTGGCGTTGTTCTTGATCTTGTTGTAGATAGGATCGCCGAAGTACCGCGTGGCATCGAAAAGGGTAATGGCGGAGCCGGGCACGCCCGCCTTGTTCACAAGTTGGTCCACAAGCGAGCATACGACCTGAGGGCTGGGATAACCGCCGTTCGGCTTCCACGGACCTTTGCTGTCCTGGTTCATATTGACTTTGACAACGACCTTCTCCGGCGCGCGGTAGCCCGCGTCGCCCAGGCCTTTGCTCTTGTTGAAATATCTAAAGAGTGCGTCCCATGCCTTCGCGTCGCTCGATTCGCCCGTCAGCCGTTGGATAGCGTTGGAGACCATCGAGTCCACCGCTTGCTGGCTGGTATTGTTGTCGTCCCACCAGTTTCCGGTCGAGCCGTCCCAGCTTGTGGCCTCCGGATCGCGAATCCACACGACGCGGCCGGGATGAATGCCCTTGGCTATGCCGATAGGGCTGTTTGCCGGTTCCTCCGGCGTGAACACTGCGGCGCCGGCCGGCTTGCCGCCTGTCGTACTGAGGGACACCCATACTATACCAATCGCCATCGCTACGCAGATGGCAGCCGCGATGTAGCGCGATTTCTTCAGCAGCCGGCCCGCTCGGCGATACGCCAAGGTCGAGCCTATCAGCCCCGCGATCCAGACTACAAAGCCGCTCGCCAACGGCGCCGCCACTCGCTGGCAAGGATACGTCGCACGTGAAGGCTTGGGCACGACCCGGACCAGGAACCAGATCAGAGACATGAGTCCCGCGATGGGAAGCAACCATATCAGCCAGGGACGTTTCCTGGTCCATGCGGCAAATCTATCTATCCGAGACTGGCGGTGCGCACAGCCGCAACGTTCTTTTGCATGATGATTCTGTGACATTCTTCTAAATCTCCAAGTTGCTCGTGACTCGGGCCTCGTCGAACGACAGGGCACCAGTTTGCCGACGCTACTTCTGCCGCGTATCATAACCTTTGGCGTCGCGAATGAATAGAGCGCATATCTTGCTGGATGGGATTTCGCTCCGGGTCTGACCGTATGATTCTGTCAAGTGGGGAAACGTATCCGGCCGGAATGCTTTCAACTGGGACACCTCGATCTTGTCTGAATTCACTACGTCGAGCATCGGCCGGTCTCCCAGCTTCCTGACGTTGCCGTACATGCAGTAAATCCTGACGTCTCGCGAATCACTGATTCGGCATGGCGTGTTCTCATCGCCCGCGTTGGATCGGTCGATGGTTCCGGCTTCCACTTTGAAATAGTAGACCCGGACATGGGAGCAATTCACCATTTCGGATTGGGGACTAGAAAGCACTCGCTCGATATTCAGCGCGTAAAATGAGATCGGCTGTGTGAGCCCACTCAATACGAAAGGCTGTCTCATCGCCATGACGCCGTAGAGCTTGCCTCCGCCATGGCCGGATAACTGGGGCGGACCTGAGGCGAGCATATAGGTGCCGTGCCCGGACCGCCAGTCAATCCGTCCTCGCACCGTAAGGAAGGAAAACCCCGGAGCAGCGTCGGCGTCATCTACCGTGACGATGGAGAAGGAGTTGCTTTCGTCGCCGGCCCGTCGGCCTCTCGCGGGAGGGGCTTCGCCGATAGTGGCATAGGTGCGTTCCAATCCGAACAAATGTGTGTTGCGGCGGAGGCGAAGCGTGCCGGACAACCGGTAGTCTCCTCCGGGTATGAATATCTTGTCGTGGGAGGCAATCGCCTTCTCGAACGCTCTCGTATCGTCGGTCTTACCGTCGCCTTTTGCGCCGAAGGATTTGACATTCACCGCGTCTTGGTCCTCGAACGACGGTCCTCCGCTGTAATGCCGCTCGCGGAGAGTTTCATACGATGGCGCCGTGCTGGCGGCCTTCCACTCGGCAATCTCTCCTACGGATTGAATCCCATTGAGAAGATTGACCGCTCCCTTGGTGCCGGACGAATACCGTACGATATGGTTCCATGTGTCCGTCGCAGGGAATTTGGCGTCGCCAGTGCACACGGATCCGGCGCCCGAGACGTAGGTATCTTCGATGTAGACGTTCTCTCTCTTCTTTGTCCGAGCGACCACGCCGCCCGGCTTGGGCGCGATCACGCAATCCACCATGTTGATTCCGGCGTAAGCACGCTGCGTGGTGAAATCGACCGCGCAATCCGCCGACGGCTCGATTGAGCATCCGACTAACAGCGTCGGCACTTGCGAGCCGCCTTTGGCGTAGGTAATCGCCGCTTCCGTTTGTCCTTTGAATGCACAGGCAGTAAGGATAGGAAACCGGCTGGACGGCTCGATCACAATGCCGTACCGGCCGCCGAGGACCTGGACGTTGTACGTCCCGCCTCCCTGGCCGCAACAGTTGTTCATCCCCGCGTACGCACCCTCGGCGTAGATCGTTGAATCCTGCAACGTCGAACCCTGGGAGCCGGAGTGGCGGATGCCAATGGCTCCCGCGTGGCCGCGCACGTCAATGTCAATCCCCTTGAAGATGTGGTTGAAGGAGATGTTTGGCTGCTCGCCCGTCCCGTCGCCGTACCAGGTATGTGCCCAGATGTAGACACATATCTTCGGCTTTGACGGGTCGTCGAATCCTTTGGCGTCGGGTGACAATTTTAGAATGGGGCGCTTTTTACCCTTCGTAGATCCGATCATCACGATCTGCTGATTGATGTGCCAATAGTCGGCTCTCCTGCCACCCTCGACGAACCTGGGCTTGTCGAGCTTTCTCACCAGTTGTTCGCACGAGATCGTGTCGGAGACGAGGTACGTTCCTTCCGGGAAGAAACAGACGAGCTTGTGATCCCGTGCGTCGTTGACAGCGCGCCGGATGGCATCGGTAGCGTCTTTCGTGCCCGTTGGGTCCGCGAAGTAGGGGGCTTTCGTCACGTCCAGACAGCCCGCCTGGAGCAGCGGGTCATTGGGGTCCACCCCCGAAGGCAGCTCGGCGCCG
>CAYZAH010000480.1:0-4144 GCA_964475805.1 uncultured Pirellulales bacterium
CGATCCGGGCGGCGTTGTCCAGGAGTTTATCTTCCTCAATCGCTTCAATCACGGCGACGCCGGCGGCGCAAGCCAGACAGTTGCCGCCGAACGTCGAGGCGTGCTTGCCCGGTACTAACGAGGCGGCGATCTCTTCCCTGGCCATCATTGCTCCGATGGCGACGCCGCCCCCGAGGGCTTTGGCCATCGTGATAATGTCCGGCTCGACGTCGCAGTGTTGGTAGCCGAACCACTTACCGGTCCGACCGATTCCGGTCTGGACCTCGTCTAAGATCATCACGGCGCCCTTTTCGTCACAAAGTCGGCGAATCGCCTGCAAGTATTCGACGCTGGCGACGTTGATTCCGCCTTCGCCCTGGATTGGCTCGACCATAACCGCCGCTACCTCGTCGCTGAAGGCCGACTCCAGCGCAGCCACGTCGTTGAAGGGCACGTAGACGAAGCCCGGCAACAGCGGGAGGAAGCCCTCGTGGTATTTCGGCTGGGCGGTGGCCGTGACCGTGGCGAAGGTCCGTCCGTGGAAACTGCCCTCAGCGGTGATGAACTTGTATTTTTCCTGCGACGTGTGCAAGCGAGCCAGTTTCAGCGCTGCTTCGTTGGCCTCGGCGCCGCTGTTGCAGAAGAAGCACTTGCCTCCGAAGGCCCTCTCGCTGAGCAGCTTTGCGAGCATGCCTTGCGGCTCGGAGTAGAACGTATTGTCGATATGGAGAAGCTCGCCGGCCTGCTTGCGTAGGGCCTCGACGACCTTGGGATGACAATGGCCTAATCCACTGACCGCCCAACCGGGAAACATATCGAGTATCTTGTTGCCGTCGGCGTCGTACAGGTAGCAGCCTTCGCCTTTGACGATGACTCGCGGCAGCCGCCCGTAGTTGGCGATCACGTATTTGTCGAACAAATCAATGGTCTCTTGCGTCGTCATAGTTCGTTCCTCTGTAGGGGCAGGCCCGTGTGCCTGCCCTGGGCAATCACGTGGGGTTGCCCCTACGCGCCTCTTGTTATTTCCGTCCCGATGCCCATGTCGGTGTAGATTTCAAGCAACAATGAATGGGGGATTCGCCCGTCGATGATATGCGCCTTCTTGACGCCTGCGCTCAACGCCGTCGTGCACGCCTCGACTTTGGGGAGCATTGCGTCGGTAATAATGCCGGTGTCGATCATTTCCTTGATCTGCGCCTCGTTGAGACTGGATACCCAACTGTCGGGATCTTCTACGTTGGTTCGTATCCCGTGCGTGTCGCTGACGACGACGAGCTTCTCAGCGACGACTTCGGCGGCCACCCTGCCGGCGGCGCTGTCGGCGTTGACGTTCAGTTTTCCGCCGGCCAGGTCTTTCGCGACGGATGCGATGACCGGAATTGTCCCGTCGGCGCACAGTTTCTTGAGCAATTGCCCGTTGATATTCGCAATCTGCCCGACGAGACCCAGGTCGATTTTTCGTCCGTCCTCGCCGGTGAGTCTCAAGGTCTCGGCGAACAGCACGCAACTGCTCAGTGAATGAAGCCCCATCGGCTCGCATCCCAGTTCAGTGAGCGTTTCGCAGATGGGCGTGTTGACCTTGTGCACGAGCGTATGCTCGGCGATGGTCAGCGTGCGCTCGTCGGTGTACCGTCGGCCCTGAACCCAGACCGGCTCGAGGCCCGCCTCGTTCATGGCGCGGGTAATGGCTTTTCCACCGCCGTGGACGATGATCGGCCGCATCCCGACCGTGGACATGAAGGCGATGTCGGTCAGCAGCTCCTTTTGAGCCGAGACGTCGTCGAGGACGCTGCCGCCGAGCTTAACCACCACGATTCGCCCGCGGAAGCGCCGGATATACGCCATCGCCTCAATCAACGCACCGGCTTTTTCAATAGCTTCTTCCACCTGTCCAATTCCTCATAACAGCCGTTTGGAAAAAAGGACAAGTCTACAAAGGCAGAACAGCTTCGTCAATCAATTATTTAATACCATTGCACGACGGCATAGATAGCGTCGATGGAAGTCTTTCTTCGGCCGGATGTGTCCTTGTTCATGACCTGCACTGCAAGCGAATTCGCCTTTTCGGGCGTGTCCACGACGCTGGTCACATCCCACGAATCCATGGCTTTGTTAGCTTGGCCTTGCCGAATCGGTGCGGCGACCGACGCCCAAACGACCGGATTAACCGGTTCATCGGTCTTGCCTTGTCTTCGGGGGGCTCGTCGCACTGCGAGCCATTCGAGCTTTTCCGCAGGAAAACCGGCGTCTTCAAAGTGCTCTATGCAGATGACAACCGACTTGATCTTCGCGCCGGCTGGGATCGAAGGGTCGGAGAAGTCGTAACACGTTTCAGTGCGAGAGGCGGTTTCCAATTGTTTGCCATCGCTGGTTTGGACGAGGGCGATCTTGTCCTTCTGGGATAGCTTTTCTTCGCCTTTTTGACTGAAGCAATCGGACACGGTCAAGGTCGCTATCAGAGGCGATTTCAGAGACGTTACCGTCAGGGCAAACGATTGTGTATCGGTTGCCGGCACGCTGTTGCTGTCTGCCACCTGAACCTGCACGTCATACGTTCCCGCCTGAGCGCTGGTCGGCCGCCATTCGACCAATCCCGTGGCCGGATCAATGGTCATTCCTTCCGGCTTGGTGATTAGCGAATAGACGAGCTTATCCTGCGGATCGGGATCCTTGGCCTCGACGTCGTAGGTATATAATGCCCAAACGCGGACCGTCTTGCCCGGCTTTGACGTGATTTTCGGCGCATCGTTGACGCCTTTCACCGTGACTCTCACGGTAGCCGTATCGGTTCCGCCTTTGCCGTCGCTGAGCGTGTAGCTGAACGTATCAGTCCCGCAGAAGTTCCTCTCGGGCGCGTACGTGAGGGTTCCATTGTTGTTGATCGTAACCGAGCCGTTGTGCCCTTGCGTGGCGTTGACGACCATCAGCCGGTCGGCGTCCGCGTCGGTGTCGTTCGCCAAGACGTCAATCGTTACGATAGGCGCATCTTCGCGTACCGTCGCCGTGTCGTCGTTGGCGGTCGGCAGGTCGTTGACGGGCGTGACCATGATCGAAACCGTCGCCGGGGCGCTGTCCGCTCTGCGGTCGCGAGCTTTGAATGTGAAGCTGTCCGGCCCCGTGAAGTTCTCGTCGGGACGATAAGTCAACTTCGGCGGTGTCCCGTTCAGACGCCCATGGGACGGCCCACTGATCACGCTGTACGTCAACGCATCCTTGTTGCGATCCTCGCCCGCCAGGACAATCTCAACGGGCATGTCTTCCTTCGTCGTTACACTGTTGGCTTGGGCCGTCGGCGCGCGGTTAGCCGTCTTGACGATAACAGCGCCCAAGCCGGTCATGACGAGAATCGCCAGGGCGGAAAAAAGAATGAGCCGTGTTTTCATGGTACTCCTCCCTGAATCGTCCAAGCGTTTCCTTAATCCGGCTCTGATTCACCAAGAACATCGAACATTTCCGGAGAGCCTCACCGGAATATCCAGACCCATCCTACCCCCGACTTTCGTTGATAGTATACCGCAAGCCCCCCCATTTTGGCGAACGTTTTTTCACCAGAAACGCTCAGCCGGGTGCTAATGGCGCTTCATCATCAAACACGTTCACAAACCACTTTTCAATCCCGACGGCGTGATGCCCAGTGAGGTCGGCGTTTGCCTCGCCTTCTCCATCACTTCCGCGAGCTTTACCGGCACACCACCCCGTCGCTTGCTCTCCTCGGCAGCCTCCATGAAGGTGAAAACCTCGAGCGTCTCCTCCGGTTCAACGGGCGGCTTGCGTGTTTTGAAAAACAAGGCGATCTCTGCGCATAACGGCACGTAATCGTAGTAGCGATTGTGATAAACAATGCTCTTCGTGCCGAAAACAATAACGCCCAGACCGGTCCGTCCAGTGTGCTCCCGGATCGAGCGGTATCGACCGACGCGGCCATCGCTCCAAAGACCGCACACAGATTCGGTGTAGGGGGTTTGTATCGCCGTCACGGACGTGCAACCGCGGCCCATGACCGTGTACAGCACGTCGATACCGTGGACGCCATACCAGAAAAGGTCCGGATGAAACGGCGCGGCCCTGGATTGGCTGTACGCGTCACAACCCAGCACATCGCCAACCCGTTCATCGCCGCGCAGTTCCCGATAGCCGGGCGTGAACCGGCTGGACGAAGCCGAGA
>CAYZAH010000481.1:0-4142 GCA_964475805.1 uncultured Pirellulales bacterium
GTCGACGATCGACATAAAGACGCCGCAAAGTACTCAGGTGTTAATCGAGTCTCGGATCTTGCTGCTCGCGACCCGAGCGCCGAGACCAGAGCTATGAGTTAGTCCGAAAATAACGTTGATGTTATAAAAATTTTCTATATTTTCCCATAAATTGGCTTGACAGGCCAACTGTGATTTTCTATTTATGATTCACGATTTACGATTATGGCTGCGCCGAGGTGGGGTGCCAATTCCTGAATCATAATTCGTACATCATAAATCACGGTTTTGTCGTCAGGGAGGACGAGTATGAAACTGAAATCAGTTCAAGTCAAGAATTTCAAGTCTGTAGAGGATTCCACGCCATTCGAAATCTGCCCGGTCACGTGTCTGGTCGGCAAGAACGAAGCGGGCAAGACGTCCTTGCTCGAAGCGCTTCACAAATTGAACCCCGACGTGGAAGAGATGGGGGAATTCGACGTGCTCCTCGAATATCCGAGGCGGCGACGGAGAGAGTACCAGCAATCGCAACGTTCGGGGGACGCCGAGCCGGACGATGCGCTCATCACCAAATGGGAGCTCGAAGACGAGGACATGGAGCTGCTCGGGGCGCTGCTCGGCCCTGACGCGGTCAAATCCAGGAAGGTGACGATTCGCAAAGGATACTACAACGGCCGCAAGTGCACGGTGGACCTCGAAGCGCTGCTGCCTACCTTCGTCTATTCGTCCAAATTCCTCGTGATGAACGGACGGGTATCCATCGACAACATTATCGAAAAGCAGCAGGAGGGAAGGCTGTCCGGCTCGGAACGCATCTTTTTAGCGTTGCTCGATCTCGTTGGAACGACACCGGAGAAAGTCCGCGACGTTACGAACTCGGAAGAATTGATCGCCGATCTCGAGGCGGCGTCCGCGCCGATTACCGAGAAGATATCCCACTATTGGAGCCAGAACAGGAATCTGAGGGTGAGCTTCCACGTCCATCCCGGCAAGGCACAGGACCCGCCGCCCTTCAACAAGGGGCTGGTCTTCGAGACGCGAATCCTCAACACGCGCCACAACGTGACGCTGAACGTGGATGAGCGGAGCACCGGGTTTGGCTGGTTCTTTTCGTTCCTTGTCTGGTTCTCCCAAGTCAGGAGAAACTACGGCGATAACTTAGTGATCCTTCTCGACGACCCCGGCTTCGGCCTGCACGCCAAGGCCCAGGAGGACCTCCTGACGTACATTTCTGAAGAGTTGGAACCTCATTACCAGGTCATCTACACGACCCACTCGCCCTTCATGCTCGACGCTCGCAAGCTGCGAAGGGCGCGAACCGTCGAGGACCGGGTCGTCGTCGACGACAACGGGCGGGAGAAATATCTGGGAACCAAGGTCGGAGACCGGACGCTGAGCAGCGATATGGATACACTGGTCCCACTCCAGGCGGCGTTGGGATTCGAGATTACGCAAACGCTGTTCACCGACAAGAAAGTTCTGTTGGTTGAGAGACCTTCAGACCTGCTATACCTCAGATGGTTCTCGGAGCGGCTCGCACAAAGAGGACGGAAGGGCCTGGACCCGGAGTGGATGATTGCTCCGTGCGGCGACGTTCAGAAGATGTGCGCCCTGCTGGCGCTGTTGGGTGAGGGCAGGACGAACATGGCGATGCTCCTCGACGGAGCCGTCGGGCGAAAGAAGAACGGTTTGAGTACCGAAGATTCAGAGCTATTGAGGGATTGCCGTGTCTTCACCGTGGATATGTACACGGACGTGAACGGAGGAAGTGTGGAGGATTTGATAGGCCGTCCGACGTACTTTTCCCTTGTGAACTCGCTTCACAAGCTGCCCCGCAAGTACGAGCTTCGTGCCGCCGGACCGGCTGATCCCAATGTCACGATTATCGAAGAGGTCGAGGATCACTTCCAGGTTCTACCCTCACGGATGTCGGAATGGGACCGCTACGCCCCGGCCGAGTATCTCGTGGAAAACGGCAAGAAGCTCGTGAAAAAGCTGCGAGGTCTGGACGAAACGCTGGATTTATTTGAAAGGCTCTTTGAGGACGTGAACGCGTGCCTGACCGGCGAGTTTGTAGGAGAGGCTGGTTCGCGAGCACGCAGGTATCACGAACGAGACACTGAGATTCTGTCGACAAGCTCGCGGAATTCTGCGCAGACGGAAACATACGTAGTCTCAAGGTAAGTCACCCGGCGGCACGCCGCCAAAAGAGGGGCCAACTGAGCGCATAAAAAAAGGAGACACAGGCGATTCGTCGTCACTCTCCTCCACCTCGTCTCCAGATTGCGGAGTGCCTTTATGCGCATTATTCAAGATAATGCATTAAAAAGCGAAAGCCGCCCAACTTGCACTCACAACGTAATTAAAATATACACAACAGTTGACACAATGTCAAGTAAATAATGCGCGGCCTCCACCATTTCGTTGAAAGAAATGCGTTTGCGTGTCATCGGCAAATAGGGTAATCTCGCATGTATGAAACCACTGACCTTTACCCTGACAACCGTGGCTTTGGTTCTCTTCTTCGCCGCATGTAGTGGCATGAATGCGAATCCGACGTCACAGGATGGATCGACAAGTAACGAGACGTTTGTCACCGCGGACCTCGCGATCATAAATGCCAAGATCGTCACAATCGACAAAGACAATCCACGCGCCGAAGCCGTGGCGTTCAAAGGCGAATTCATCATTGCCGTCGGCTCGAACGAAGCTGTCGCAAAGCACATCAAGAAAAACGTCTCGACGGTTATCGACGCTCAGGGCCGGCTTGTCGTCCCCGGCTTCAACGACGCTCATATCCATTTCAGCGACATCGACCCCGACTACATCGACCTGCGCTACATCAGGGACCCGAACGTCATCACGGAGAAAGTCAAAGAGGCGGTCGCACGTGCCAAACCGGGCGAGCTAATCCGCGGCGGGCATTGGGAACATGAGATGTTCTATAACCGGCAATGGCCGACTAAAGAGTTGATTGATTCCGTAGCGCCGAACAATCCCGTCGTTCTGTCCCGTGCGGATGGGCACTCGGTCCTGGTCAACAGCTACGTCATTCGCAACTCTGGAATCACGAAAGACACTCCCGATCCTTTCGGCGGCGAGATACAGCGCGATCCGGCCACAGGAGAGCCTACCGGCATCTTCAAGGAAAGAGCCCAGGGATTGTTGAAATACGGCGATAAGCCGGTCCATCGTACGCCCGAGGAGCAGCAGGAGCGAAAGATGCGCGGCTGGCAGGCTGCTTTCCAACTTGCGATGAAAACTGGTGTCACGTCGATGCAATTGCCGCCGGGAGGGGATTTCGACATATATCAAAAGTTCCAGGACATGGGAAAGCTCACGGCGCGCGTATACATCGGCGGAAGACTCACCGCCGACGAGCAAAAGCTAAAACGCTACGCCGAGCTGCAAAAGAAATATCCCAGCGACGGCAACTGGATACGATTCGGGTATCTCAAAGGATTCATCGACGGAACGTTGGGTTCGGGCACAGCCTTGTTCTTCGATCCCTATGTGGATGCTCCCGAGAAGAGGGGTCTGGCGCAGATGCCGTACGAGCAATTGGAGAGGCTGGTTGTGAACGCGGACAAGGCGGGCTTCCAGATGGGCATCCACGCGATTGGCGACGAGGGCAACCATTGGGTCCTCGACGCATACGAAAAGGCCAGGTCGGTCAACGGCAGCCGGGACAGTCGCCATCGCATCGAACATGCCCAGGTGATTCGCGATGATGACATCCCCAGGTTTGCCGCCCTTGGGGTTATCGCGTCGATGCAGCCGACGCATTGCATCACGGACAAGCGTTTCGCCGAGAAACGAATCGGTACGGAACGTTGTCGAGGAGCCTACGCCTGGCAGCGGCTTCTGGACGCCGGGGCGGCGATCGCCTTCGGCACGGATTATCCTGTCGAGCCGATCAATCCGCTGGAGGGTCTGTATGCCTCTGTCACTCGAAAAGACCGGGCGGGTGAGCCGGGCGATGGATGGTTCCCGGATCAGCGATTGAGCATGGAGAAGGCCATCGAGCTGTACACGCTCGGCTCAGCCTACGCGGAGTTCATGGAAAACCGCAAAGGCATGATAAGGGAAGGGTATCTCGGTGACGTCGTGATATTCCACGAGGACCTGATGACCTTGCCGCCCGACGAGATCATGTCCGCGAA
>CAYZAH010000482.1:0-4142 GCA_964475805.1 uncultured Pirellulales bacterium
AAGTCGAACGGATACTTGTCGATTGTGACCAGGACTGCCTGGTTCTCGAAGTAGCCGTGGATGCCGGTCAATGCCACGTCGGCTATCAATCCTGTTTCTACCGGGCGGTGAAGAAGGACACCGATAAAAAGCTAACGTTCATCGCTGAGAAAGTATACGACCCGAAACAGGCTTACGACAAGAAATAGGCTCGAATCACCCGGAAACGCGCTGCGGAACCCGCAGGCAGTGCGTGTAAGTGGCTCTTTCCGTCCCTCAGCAAGCGAAACGGCGTAGCACCCTGATGAATCTGTCGGTCCCCCGTGCAACCGGGTAATATCCTCATCCCGAGTACGTGTCCAGCCGGGAAAAAGCCGTCCCCATCTTGATAAACGACAGTCGGGATGAGGCTGCCACCCTCCTCCATATCCACCCGAAAAACTGATTCCGGCAACCGCTCGGGGCCTCCTCGGCAACGATTTTTCTCGTTTTTGCCATAATAATGCGTTACGATTGTGCCGATAGTGTACACTATATTGCAGTTCAGGGAGGAGCGGCGACAGCGACATTGTTTCACGGCATCGCAGATTCCTTATCAGAATGTGGGATGACCGCAAGGGATGTGTCAAAGCTCAACGGGAAATCTATTGTGTCGTCTTTGGAGGACTGAACTATGTACAAACTCAGATCAAAATCGGCAATGGCTTGTGCCCTGGTGCTGCTTCTCGGCATCGCGCCCATCACACTGGGCACGGGTGCTCCGTCGAATGACAACTGCCAGAACGCAAGGTCGGTCGGGAACGTTACAGACCTGGCCTTCGACACGACGCGGGCGACAATCGACGGGCCCGGGCACTACATAAACAGCCCAAATGTATGGTACTGTTATACGGCCTCCTGCACCGGCTGCGCGACGGTCAGCCTGGCCGACAGCGAATTCGACACAAAGCTCGCTATTTATAACGGATGCAGTTGTTATCCGTCCGCGAGCCAGCTCATCATAAGCAACGATGACTACAACGGCCATCAGTCACAAGCGACGTTCGCCGTAACGGCCGGCCGTCAATACCTCATCGAGATCGGAGGTTTCAACGCCAGCGTCACGGGCAAGGGCTTCTTGACAATCAGTTGTGACAGCCAGGCCAGCGCGCCGAGCAACGACGATTGCAGGGACGCCGAGTCAGTTGGAAGCGTTACGGAAAAGCCCTTTGACACATCATGCGCGACGTTCGATGGCGCAGGCTACTGCACTACCGGCCCGAATCTTTGGTATCTCTACAGACCCAATAGAACGGGCGACGTCACAATCACACTTGAAGGCGTCGACGGCTTCGACACCAAACTCGGCGTGTATCTTGGCAGCAATTGTTATCCCCGGTCCACCGATATGGTCGGCTGCAATGACGACTTCGCTAATACGCTCGACTCACAAGTCACGTTTAGCGCAAACGCCGGCAACTATTATCTGATCGAGGTTGGCGGCTACAACGAAGACAGCGTCGGCAGAGGCTTGATGACCATCGCTCCAGAGGGCGCGCCGCAGGGTGACAATGATGACTGTGTGGATGCACAGGCAATCAGCGATGTGAAGAACTTAGAGTTTAGTACGAAAGACGCAACGTTCGATGGTCACGGTGTGTGCATGAACAGTCCCAATATCTGGTATCGCTACACGGCTTCATGCACCGGTGACGTCACAGTCAGTCTTCTGGGGAGCGGTTACGATACGAAGCTTGCGGTTTATAGCGGAAGCACTTGCGATCCAACATCGAGTCGTCTGATCGCATGCAACGATGATTATCCACCCGGCTATCAATCACAGATTACCTTCGAGGCCACCTCCGGCGCCAAATACCTCATCGAGATCGGCGGCTACGGTTCAGAGACCGGCGAGGGTATCCTGAACATCGAGTGCGAGTCTTCCGGAACACCGTCCTCCAAGGACAATTGCGAGAACGCACAGAGCCTCGGAGAGGTGAAAGACCTTGCCTTTGACACCACGGGTAGAACGTTCGACGGACCTGGCCTTTGCATGACCAGCCCCAACATCTGGTTCGTCTATTCACCTTCTTGCACCGGCGACGCCACCGTCAGCCTGCTGGGCAGTAGCTATGATACGATGCTGGCCGTCTATGAAGGTGACAAATGCGACCTGACCTCGGACGATCTGATCGCGTGCAATGATGACGCCGCCGGAGCATACCAGTCCGAGATTACTTTCGCCGCTGTCGCCGGGTCTAAATACCTGATCGAAATCGGCGGCTACGGCTCAACTACCGGTCAGGGCGTTCTGAATATCAGTTGTCAGCAAGGTACATCCGCAACTGCACCCGACCTCGGCGACGCACCCGACAGCACCAATAACTTCGGCAGGAACATGAACGCTTATCCGACTCCCTCCGCCGTGAAGGCCAACTATCCGACGGTCTACAACGACGGCAGCGGCGTTGGACCGTTCGGGCCGGCTCACCTGAACGACCATCTTGTGGCGTATCTGGGCAAGAAGATCACGGCCGAAATGGAAGCCGACAAAGGTTTCGACGAAGACGGTGTCAATAACATCAATCCCACGTCCGGTGCAGCGAACCAGGACAAGGGCGACGATGGTGTGGTAGTCCCACTCCGTCTGCCCGCTTGTCGATGGACGACGTTCGAGTACACGGTCAATGTCGTTGATCCTGACACCGATCTCTATGTCAACGTCTGGTTCGACTGGAACCGCGATGGCGACTGGGACGATACGCTCGATTGTGACCAGGGTCCCGCATCGGAATGGGCGGTCCAGAACCAGTTCCTGTTCAAGCTGCCCGTGGGGTCCAATCGCATCACGACGCCGGCTTTCCTTCCCTGGCATCCCAAGAGCGGCCACCAACAGATATGGATGAGAATCACGCTCTCGGAGCAGCCCTGGAGACACGGAAGCAATCCCGGCGTCAAGGGCAATGCCGGCTCCGGACCGCAGGGCAAGTACCTGTACGGCGAGACGGAAGATTACTACTTCACCCCGGATACCAGCCAGTCAGTCTGTGAAGACTTCAACGGCGATGGAGTAATCGACACCGACGACCTGGTTTACTTTACATCCGAGTGGTTGGAGAACTGTCCGGACTAACGATAAGCAAGATAACTCTTGCATAATATAAGACCGGGGCTGCGAGTTCCTTCCTACTCGCAGCCCCATTTTTTTGGTTTGTCTACCGCGACAACAACCTCGCTGTGTCTTTGGCGAAATAGGTAATGAGGATGTCCGCGCCCGCACGTCTGATCGCGGTCAAAATCTCCATCATCGTCGCCTGCTCATCCGACAGCCCCGCGGCGGCGGCCGTCTTGACCATCATGTACTCGCCGGAGACGTGGTAGGCTGCAATCGGGCAATCGAAACGTTGCCTGGCTCGGTAGATGATGTCCAAATAGGCCAACGCAGGCTTGACCATGACGATATCGGCGCCCTCCTCGATATCCAGGGAAATCTCGGCCATCGCCTGGTTGGCGCTGGCCGGGTCCATCTGGTACGACTTGCGGTCACCAAAGGCCGGGGCGGATTCGGCCGCGTCTCTAAACGGGCCGTAGAAAGCCGAGGCGTATTTTGCTGCATAGGACATGATCGCCACGTTCTCGAAGCCGTTCTCTTCGAGGGCCTCGCGAATGTACTTGACCCGACCGTCCATCATATCCGAAGGAGCGACGATGTCAGCGCCGGCCTGGGCGTGCGAGAGCGCCATCTTCGCCAGTAGCTCGCACGTCGGATCGTTGTCAACTTTGCCATCTTTGATCACACCGCAATGCCCGTGACTGGTAAACTCGCAGAGGCAAACATCCGTGATGACCAGCAGTTCCGGCGCCGCCTGCTTGATTTCTCGAACCGCGCGTTGAACGACACCATCCTCAGCCCAAGCCTGTGAACCGGTCTCATCTTTCTCGCCGGGTAACCCGAAAAGCAGCACCGCTGGGATGCCTAACGAGGCTATCTCCGCCGCCTCGCCGGCAATCGTGTCCGGCGAAAAATGAAAGCAGCCCGTCATGGACGTAATCGGTTCCTTGATGCCTTCACCTTCACGGACAAACAAAGGATACACCAAATCGTCCACGCTGACCTGCGTTTGTCGCACCAACCTCCGCATCGAGGCACTGCTTCGCAACCTTCGCATCCTTTTCTGAGGAAA
>CAYZAH010000483.1:0-710 GCA_964475805.1 uncultured Pirellulales bacterium
AAACCTGCTGGATACCAATCTACATGATACCCTTCTTTCGGCTGGAAATAAAGGGCTTTGGGAAGTTGAGCACCGCGAATGGGCCGTGGTACTTTCGCGCGGCCCGGTCGTAAGCTTTGGCGGCGTCGCGCTTGTCGCGGAAATAGCCCAGGTGCTTCCGCTGCCCGTGAAAGACGATGGCCGCACGCCACAGCCCCTTGTCCTTCGCGAGCCAGACGCCTTTGTAGCCGGACCGGGGATTCCGCTTGCCAGCGTTCCAGGCGTTCTGAGCGACGGTGGCGGGGCGGAGGTTGGCCCGGCGATTGTCCAGGCCATCGCCGTTGACGTGGTCGATGACGCAGCCGTCCGGCGGCAGGACAAGCTCGCGGTGCATGAGGACTCGCGAGTGCTTCCCATCGGCCCGGCGGACGGCACGTTCGGCGTAGACCACGTTCTTGCCTTTGGTCTTGCAGAGCCGCCATTTGTATCGGCTGAGATACCCGTAGTCGCCTGGATCGACGATCGCGAACCGCCCCTGAGTCAGCGGTATTCGCCGAAAGGCATACCCGTACCGAACCCGCCGATACGAGAGCACCACCCGAACGAGCAGGGGAGCAAGGCGCGGGGGAATTGTAATCGTGATCTGAATCTCGCTGATCCCGCCTAAGAAATCCGAAGCGCGAAGCTCTAAGACGCTCTAACAAAACCCAGCGTGTCATTCCGAGCACGGC
>CAYZAH010000483.1:720-4136 GCA_964475805.1 uncultured Pirellulales bacterium
CTAAATCCGAAATTCTACACAAGCACCAATGACCGAAGTTCTAATGCCCAAAACGTTCGCGTGGCAGCCTTGGCTGCGCTGCTGGTTTTGGCTATTTGAGAATTAGGATTTTGAATTTGTTTAGGATTTAGAGTTTAGAATTTAGTATATAGCTCATGTGAGCCGGAGGCGAAAATGAGTCGCCTCTATAACTGGCCGAACCTGCGCGAATCGTGCGAAAATCTACAAAATTGTCGGCACTCTCTTTGCCGTAAGTTCCTCCAAAGAAGGCGGTAGGAGAATTTTCCGACTTTTTGATTTTCCTCTCTGACTACAAGCGCATTTGTGCGCGCCGGAGGCATTGTTTAGACGGTGGACCTAAAGCACAAGTGAACGGGTTGGATGGGATTTATCTTATCAAGAACGTTATCGGACCATCTCGCTTTCTGAGCAATGAAATTTTGCGTATTCCGCCCAGAAGCCCTCAAATCCGCCCAACATAACCGTTGGAAATGGCCGATATAACAAGGGCGGGAATACCCCTCCGGCTTCGGAGGAGCCTTTCTCGGCAGAAGATCCTGGTGGATGTGCCAGTTCATCCTGTTTCGAAAGGAAGAACGAATGAGTCCTCGGAAGATAGTTGAAGCAATAGGTACCTCAGTAATGACTTCTGCACATGGTTTGTGGTCGCGTATCACAGGTTTGTCGTCTAGGCAAACGGGCAAATGCAGTACCGCCGGCCTGGACCCCGATGAGCCGTTCAAGATCGGGGAATTAGGCCGGTCCCAAGTCCGAAGTCAATCACCAGCGGAACAGCAGCCGGTGACAGCGCCTGCAGAAGAGGCGTTTCGCGATTGCATTGTCAAAGGCGAGCAGCAGGCGGAATGCTTTACGCTGGCTCTCCTTTTTGTTGTCTTTGTGGGCATCGTGCTGTCTCGCGCGGGCCATAGCTAATTCTTCCCCGATCAACAAGAAGGACGAAGGGCGGAAGGGGGGAATCGACGGCAGAGGACGAGTCACAACCGCGGAGCCTCCGGTTGCGCGGGTCCCACAACTTCGTCGTTCGACACCTGCCCGGCGATCCTTGTGACGCGTTCTGCGTTCGTCATTCACTATTCGAACACTCGATCTCCTGGGCTCCGATCTCCGCCGTCAGTTGCGGGGTTCTTCATCTGCGGCTATAATGCCGACTATATAGTCTTGCCTTGAAGCTGTGCTGCCGAGAGGTCGTGGTTTACAACGACGTTCAATGAAGTATTCCTTCGTTGACCGGAAAGACTGTTGAAACAGTGGGGCGTATGTCCGGACCTGATTTTTGGGAGTGTTTAGTACGATGCTGAGAATTGTGCTATCGCTATTTGTGCTGGTCGCAGTTGTTGTGAGTTTGTCGTTCGTCAGTACCCGTTTGTGGGGCGGTAAACCGGAAGAGGCTGCTGCCGAAAAGCCTCTGGTCTTCAATGAGACCATGTCTGTGGCGGAGTTTGGAAAAGCAAATAATCTGCCGCCGAAGCTCTTGAAGAAAGTGTTCCAATTGACGTCTCAGGCCGATGCTCAGAAGCCGATTACCGCCTTCAAGATGACTGAAGATCAATTGTCCGGAAAGATCGAGCAGGCTCTGGCGATTCGTGCTGAACATGCCTCAAAGAACTGGGCCAAGATACTGACCAAATTCCTGCTTTGGCTCGCGTTCCTTGCGTTTGTTTTTGTCGCCATAAGACGGCGTAAGATCACATCTGCAAATCGCAAGTGGCTGTATATCTTGTCTGTCGCCATCTTTGGCGTCATTCTTGGAAGCGACCCAAGTCCGATGGGGACCGTCAAAGACGCCATCGTCCTGTTAGGCTCGAAGCACGTGATCTTCCCACCCAGGCTGATTGCTTTTTCAGCTTTTCTTGTGATGGTAGTCTTGGCGAACAAGTTCATATGCGCGTGGGGATGCCAATTCGGCACACTCCAGGACGCAATCTTTAGATTGAACCGGGATGCCAAGGATAGAAAAGGCGTACTAAGGCAGGTCAAGATACCGTTCGTAGTATCGAATGTTGTCCGAGTATTGTTCTTTGTTGCTCTCATAGCAGCCGCCTTCATATGGTCAACGGATATTGTTGAACCAATTGATCCGTTCAAAATATTTAAGCCTAAGGTCTTGGGATTCGCTGGTGGAGCGTTTGCAGGTCTGATTCTGGTTCTCAGCCTTTTTGTCTACCGTCCGTGGTGCCACTTCTTTTGTCCATTCGGATTGGTCGGTTGGCTGGCTGAGAAGCTGAGTGTTTTCAAAATCCACGTTGATTATGACAAATGCATTGCCTGCAAAGCATGTGCGAAAGCTTGTCCATCGACAGTCATGGGTGCGATCCTCGAATCCGACCGAATCGTGCCGGACTGCTTCTCGTGCGGCGTCTGTATAGAGACGTGCCCTGTCGAGGCTATATCATTTACATCCGGAAAACGCAAGAAACCGCCGGAAGGCAAGTTTGACAAAGAAAAGAGCACCCAACAATAGTGCCCTGTCAAAGGCGATTACCATTGAATAGGAGCTATAGGTCAAGCAGGGCAGTTGTGGTTGAATAGGGGTTAGTTCAATCACCAGATGAAAGGTTCTTTATAGAAAGCAACCACAAGAAGGAGAGTCGATATGAAGTTTCGAAGATTTGGGCGCACGAATTGGCAGATCAGTGAGATCGGGTACGGCATGTGGGGCATGGGCGGCTGGACCGGCTCGTCCGACGACGAGTCGCTGCGATCTCTCCAACTCGCCGCCGACCTTGGATGCAATTTCTTCGACACGGCCTGGGGATACGGCGAGGGCAGAAGCGAGAGTCTGCTCGGCAGGCTGATGCAGGCCAATAGCGACAAGAAGCTCTATACCGCGACGAAGATACCGCCCAAGAACTTCAAATGGCCGAGCAAGCGCGAATATACCCTGGAAGACTGTTTTCCTCCCGATCATATCGAGGAATATGTCGAAAAGAGCCTCAAGAACGCCGGCCTGGACTCCTTTGACCTGATGCAGCTCCATACGTGGGAAGATTCCTGGCTCGAAGACGACCGGTGGCACGCGAAGATGGCCGACCTCAAGGCCAAGGGGCTGTTTCATGCCATCGGGATCAGCATCAATCGCTGGGAGCCGTGGAATGGTGTCAAAGCGGTCGAGAGCGGATTGATCGACGCCGTGCAGGTGATCTACAACATCTTCGATCAGAACCCCAAATGCGAACTGCTGCCTGCCTGTCGCGAGCACGGCGTGGCGGTCATCGCCCGCGTGCCATACGATGAAGGGACGCTGACGGGCACGCTCTCGCTGGAAAGCACGTGGCCGGCGGGCGTCTGGCGTAACACTTACTTCGTTCCCGAGTACCTTCGCGAAAGCGTGGCGCGGGGCGACGCCTTGAAGCCGCTCGTGCCCGAGGGCATGACCATGCCGGAGATGGACCTGC
>CAYZAH010000484.1:0-4118 GCA_964475805.1 uncultured Pirellulales bacterium
CCCAGGCGCAGCATGCCGTTTGTGAGTTGGGCCAACTACTGGAAAAGAACGGGGCAGAAGTTAGATACTGCATTCACCCCGTAGCGGGCCGGATGCCCGGACACATGAACGTCCTGTTAGCCGAAGCCAACGTCCCTTACGAGTTGCTTGTCGAACCCCAGGACGTGAATCCGACTATGGACGTCGTGGACGTGGCCGTCGTCATTGGAGCCAACGACGTCGTCAATCCAGCCGCGAGAGAGGATCAAAGCAGTCCGCTTTGGGGAATGCCAATTGTCGAAGTAGACCGCGCGAGAACCTGCATTGTCTTAAAACGCTCATTGAATCCCGGCTTCGCGGGCGTTGAAAACCCACTATTCTTCAAGCCAAACACGCGCATGCTCTTCGGCGACGCAAGAGCTACCGTTGGATCGCTCGTGTCCGAATTCAAACGGTAAGAGGTAAAAGTGAGTAAAGTTTTTCCACGCCGCCATCAACTTTAGTCACTTCAAACTTTAGGCACTCCTTTCTATCTGTTGTCGATGGGCACGTAGTCGCGAGGCTGCGGACCGACGAACAATGCCTTCGGCCGGAATATCCGGTTGTCTTTGCGTTGTTCGAGGATATGGGCGAGCCACCCGGCCGACCGTGCCGCTGCGAATATCGGTGTGAACAGGTATCTGGGAATACCGAGCATCGTATACACCGCACCCGAGAAGAAGTCCACGTTCGGGTAGATCGGTTTGCCCTTTTCTTCCATGCGAGCGCGAAAGCCCTGTTCGAGTTTCTTAAGGAAGTCGTAGAGGTGCGAATCGCCCTTCTGCCTGCAAAGCTCCTTGAGCATGTCTTCCATGACAACGGCCCGCGGGTCCTTAGCCCTGTAAACGCGGTGGCCCATTCCCATGACCTTGCGATGCTCGCCCAGGGCCTTGTCGAGCCACGCGTCAATATTCTCGGGCGAGCCGATTTCGTCCAGCGTATCCATGACCCGTTCATTGGCGCCGCCGTGTAGGAAGCCGGCCAGCGCACCAATGGCGGCCGAAATGCTGCAATAGCACGTCGAATAGGTCGAAGCCACTACGCGAGCGGTGAACGTCGAAGCGTTGAAGCCGTGCTCGGCGTGAAGCACCAGGCACGTGTCAAATATCCGCCCCTCTTCGGGAGAAGGCTCCTCGCCTCTCAGGAGGTACAGAAAATCGGCTCCTTGCGAAAGATCGTTACGCGGCTCGATGTATGGCTTGCCTTCCTTGAAGCGTTGATAGGTGGCCAGCACCGTGGTGATCTGTGCTATCTGGTGAAGGGTCTGGCGGCAGTTGCAGGTGGCGGAGTGTCTGATCTGATGCTCGACGGAGCCGCTCAGGTACGAGATAACCGATTGCAGCAATTCCATGGGCGAACCGGCCGAAGGAAATTCACGGATCATATTCTGAACCGAAGGGTGTAATCCACGGCTCTCACGCATCCGCTGCGAAAAATCCGCCAGTTCCTCTTTTGACGGCAGCTTTTCGTAAAGCAAGAGGAATGTCGTTTCTTCGAAGGAAGACTGTCGCGCCAATTCTTCAATTGGATACCCTCTGTAGTAGAGTTTTCCGTTCGCACCGTCGATTTGGCAAATCTCAGATTCGGCGGCGATCACGCCTTCAAGTCCCTTTGCATAACTGACTTCCGCCATAATTATCTCTCCTAATATTCGATGCTCGATACTTTGCAGGCGTCGCGCATCCAGAATCGAGTTCATAATTCCAGCAACAGCTTGTCCGGGTCCTCGATATATTCCTTGACGCGGCTCAAGAAGCTCACGGCTTGCCGCCCGTCGATTATCCTGTGGTCATAAGTCAGCGCCACGTACATCATTGGGCGAATCGTGATCTCTTCATCGACGACGACCGGGCGATTCTTGATAGCGTGCATGCCAAGAATAGCGCTTTGTGGATAAGCCGGGATGGGCGTCGATAAAAGCGAGCCAAATACACCGCCGTTGGTGATCGTGAATGTCCCTCCGGTTAGCTCGTCCGGCGAGAGTTGCTTTTCCTGGGCGCGTTTGGCAAGGTCGGCGATGGCCGTTTCGATCTCGGCGAAGTGCAGTCTATCCGCGTCGCGGACCACGGGCACGAGCAATCCCCTTTCGATGGATATCGCGACCCCGATGTCGTAGAAGTGGTTGTAGATGATTTCCTGGCCATCCACTTGGGCGTTAAGATCGGGGAACTCTTTGAGTCCCTGGCAACATGCTTTCACAAAGAACGACATGAAGCCGATCCTGATTCCGTGCTCCTTCTGGAAATCTGTTTTGTAGTGGGCGCGGATTTCAATCACTTTTTGCATGTCGATTTCGTTGAAGGTGGTCAGATAAGCCGCCGTGCTCTTGGCTTGGACCAGGCGCTCGGCCGTTCTTTGGCGGATGCCGGTCATGGGAACGCGCACAGCGCGACGACCTTCAGCCACAGGTATTTTGTCGGCTCCAGCCGCTTGGCCAGTAGTCGCAGAAGGTTCAGACCTTGCCGTCTCTGGCTCGACCAAGGGAATTTCCACCTTGATTTCTTGTTTGGTCGTACCGGCCACCTCAGCTTCCTCCTCCGCAGGCGCCGGCGAAGTCGGTTCCGCAGGTTTCTCTGTGGCAGCAGGCGGCGGCACGTCTTCTTTGATCTCATCAGATGGCTCAGCCACTTCTTGTTCCGACTCCAGAGAAGCCACCGTCTGCCCGATCGACACTTCATTGCCTTCTTCGACCAATATCTTGAGTGTCCCGGCGGCGGGCGAGGGGATTTCGAGAACCGCCTTGTCCGTCTCCAGCTCGAAGATATTCTCTCCTTCCTGGACCTCGTCTCCGTCATGTTTGAGCCATGAAACGATAACACCCGTCGTAATCGATTCGCCAACCGATGGAACCGTAACCTCCGTTTTCATTTCGCTCGTCCCCTTCACATTTTATGGTTTGCTGGCGGCTTTCGCGACGTCCGTGCCGAAAGCATCCTCCACCAGTTTCCTTTGTTCGGCCTGGTGTTGTTTGTGTGAGCCGGTCTCGCTGCTGGGGCTCTCGTCTCTACCCAAGTAGTGAAGCTCCATTTTCGGAAAACGGTACGCAAAACGTTCGTGCATATAGCCCCAAGCGCCGTAGTTGCGAGGCTCCTCCTGGACCCATATGACCTCACGGGCGCGAGGATATTTCTCAAGACAGGTTTCCAATGCCTTATCCGGGAATGGGTACAGTTGCTCGATCCGAATCAGGGCGGTGTCGACACGACCATCGGCCTCGTGACGCTCGAGCAGATCGTAGTAGACTTTGCCCGAGCACAACAGTATCCGGACGATCTTGTCCGGTTCAATGGAGTCGCCCAGTACTTCCACGAAGCTGCCGTCCGCAAGGTCAGTAAGTGTAGAGATCACTTTCGGGTGGCGAAGCAGGCTCTTGGGTGTCATGAGAACAAGCGGTATGCGGTAGTGAGCTTTCACCTGGCGCCTGAGCAAGTGGAAATATTGAGCGGGAGTGGTCGCATTGCAGATTTGCATATTGTCGCACGCCGCCAGTTGAAGAAAACGTTCGAGATGGGCGTTGGAATGATCCGGGCCTTGCCCCTCGCTGCCGTGGGGCAAGAGAAGAACCAGCCCGCTCGAACGACCCCACTTGCTATGGGCTGAGGCGATGTAGTTGTCGATAATCACCTGGGCGCCGTTGGCGAAGTCGCCAAACTGCGCTTCCCATATCACCAGCGCATGGGGGCGCACGAGAGAATAGCCGTACTCGAAACCCACAACTGAGTACTCGGACAAAGGACTGTCAAAAGCTAAAAGCTCGCCCGTTGCATCCTCAAGCGTCTGCAACGCCGTATAATCTTGCGGCTGCTCGCTTTGAATATCCCACCACGTCAGATGTCTTTGAGAAAAGGTGCCGCGAACGCAGTCTTCCCCGCTGAGACGAATGGGTATACCTTCTAACAGAAGTGAGCCGAAGGCCAGCGCTTCAGCAAAGGACCAATCGACAAGCGCCTTCTGCGTGAAGGTCTCCCGTTTCCTCTGGAGGATACGCCCGAGGATAGGATGGATGTGAAATCCTTCGGGTACTTTCATGATATGGTCGCCGACGCGCCGCAGTGTCGATTCGGCCACTGCGGTAGCGACAGCTTCGTGCGAGTATCGGT
>CAYZAH010000485.1:0-4117 GCA_964475805.1 uncultured Pirellulales bacterium
CTTGGGGTGGAGGGGACAGGCACCTTTTGACGGAACGACCTCGTCAAAAGGAGCCAGTCCCAGGGATCATTCGATATTCGATATTCAGCCTCTACAGTACCTTTGTCCGTCCGGGCATGGCTATCGGGTAATGCCCCTGGTCGTCCGGCATGACCGGCGGATTGGAATCCATCGTGTAATGGTCCAGGCCCGGAGCCAGTTCCAGGTCCGAAGCTATCGCCTTTTCCCACGTGATCAACTGGCCCGACTCGGAGGCCATACGCCCAAGGATGCCCGTCATCGCGGCGTACGCGGAGCGTTCAGCCTCGTTGTAGTGCTTGTTCTTGCGAATGGCGTCGAAGAGCAGGTCGTGCTCGTTCTGATACGCATCGCACGGTGGCCCATTGTACTTCCATATCCGGTTCTCAGCCGTCTGCTGGTGACCTTTGAAAATGTAGGGGTCCTTGATCCCTTCGCCGAGGACAGCCGAGCCGGTCGCACCGTGGATCACGTCGCCGAAGAAGCCCCAGCAGTTGTCCATGTGCCGGCCCTGGGCGAGCAGCCGCGTGCCGTCGGGGAACGTGTATTCCACCGAATAGTGGTCGAACAACTGATCGGGCTGGGTCCGCACTTGCCGGCCGCCCTGGCCCTGAGCCGATACGGGCCAGGCGCCTTTGCACCAGCAGCACACGTCGAGGTTGTGGATTAACCAATCCAGGATGAAGCTTCCGTTGAGCCAGGTGAAGCAGCTATAATTCTGTATCTGGTGGGCGAGTTCGTTCATGCCGGGCCGCGCCGGGCTGAAGCCCACCTGTGCGTGCTCTCGATACGCCCAGCAGGTGATGACCTCGCCGATCATTCCATCGTGCAGATTGCCGACGGCTTCTTCGAGCGGCTTATAGTGCCGGCTCATCAGACCGCCCGCCACCTTGAGGTTCTTCTGCTCGGCTTGTTTGCCCGCCCTGAGGATGCGGCGGATACCGGGGGCGTCGACGGCGAACGACTTCTCCATAAAGACGTTACAGTTCTTAGCTACCGCGTATTCGACGTGGATCGGCCGGAACGCGGGAGGTGTGGCGAGAATCACCAGCCCGCCCGGCGCCACGATGTCGATAGCTTTGCGGTAAGCGTCCATGCCGAGGAATCGCCGGTCCGGCGGAACCTTGACTTGGTCGGCGAACGAACCGGAGAGGTTCTTCAAGCTATTCGCCAGCCGGTTCTCGAAGACGTCCGCCATAGCGACTAATTGGGTCGGTCCTTTGGTGGACATCGCGTTGGCCGCGGCGCCGGTCCCGCGTCCGCCGCAGCCCACCAGGACGATCTTGATCGTGTTCTGTTCGCCGGCATAGCTCTTCGCGGCTATGGTCCCGAGTGACACCCCGGCCAAAGCGCCGGTGGTTTGCTTGAGGAACTCACGGCGGGAACTCGTTGGTTTCTGAGCATCGTTTTGTGTCTTCATGGTTATATCCTTTCTTTATTTGCCATTTGAACTACCTTTTTTGCGATCTTTTTTCCAATTTTGTAAAGAAATCTCGGAAAATCGGGTCTCTTTGCACGAAATTCACGGTCCTGATGAAGTGCCGCGACTGATCGAAACTGAGTGTGTAGTTATCCGTCACAATCGGGCTGTGCACGAGGTCGGAGGGCAGCCACCGGTCGTTGACAAGCCAAGCCACCGCCGTCATGTCCCAGAGCACCTTGGACCACGCGAAATGATCCTTCCTGTATTCCTTGAAAATCTTGAGCAGATAATCGCCAATCGCTCCGCGTCCGGCTACGTATCGCTCCATTTCCGGCACGGTCGTCGTAAAGTGCGTCACAACGGGCGTACACGGCAGTTGCACGAATGGGACGCCGCTATCGAAGATGGTCCGGGAGGCGTTCAGGTCCTGCATGAAGTTGAATTCCCTCTGGTGCGGCCAGTGGTGCCCGTTGCCGCCCAGCCATACCACGACGATATTGTTAATGATGGATGGATCAATCAAGATGGCGCTGCTCACGTTCGTAATCGCTCCCACAGCCGCCACGTAAAGCGGGTCCTCCGGGCTGCTCTTCCTGGCCCTTTCGACCAAATCCATTGCGGCCGGGCTTCTCTCGGGCTGCTTCAGGTCGGTTAGATAGTGCGTGCTTCCCTTGAAGGCGAATCCGTCGGGCGATTTGTCGAGCCTGCTCAGGACTCGAAGGATTTCTTCGTAGCTCTTTTCCATCCCGTCGCCCGGACTGCGCGACCTGGCGTTCTTGAAAGGCGCAGCGTAGACAGCTTGCATATTCAGCTCAGGCGAGATCAGGGCATAGACGAGGGCGAACTGGTCATCAATCTCGTTGTACGTGTCGGTATCGAGCACCATCCGGACGGGCCTGGTCTTCGGTGATTTCAGCATTTTGAGGCGTTGCGTTTCCGAAACGGGTGGAAATCGCTGTGCCAAAAGAGGTAGGCCGGTCATGGCTACAGTCAACAGTAGCGTCGCGTAGAAAACTCTCTTCATGGGTCTGCTCCTTTCAAAAGGTCCCGCACAGTATAACAAGCCTTTCTCTCTCACGCAATTCGACATGTCTGGGTAGCGAGCCAAAAATGTTGGAACGCGATGGTCAGGAAGCGTATCATGGTGCTCCGAAGGCCCGGCGTCGTGCCCGGGCGAAAACCTCCAAGGAGACTCTGAAGAGGCGATGAAACCATGGGTCAATATATCAGCAGTCGGCGGGAGTTCATCAAGGCCGCCGTAGGGGCAACCCTATGTGGTTGCCCGGGACAGACACACGGGTCTGCCCCTACAACGGCCCCGTTCCCAGTGAATGGCGCCGAACAGGATTCTCTGCTTGCCGTCGATCCTGAGCCGCGATTCGACCTGTCACCTTACTTGTATATGCAGTTCATGGAGCCGTTAGGGACAACGGATGGTTCCGTAGCGGCGGCGTGGGATTTCAAGAGAGATCGCTGGCGGCAGGACGTTGTGGACGTCACGAAAAAACTCTCGCCCTCTCTGATCCGGTGGGGCGGATGCTTTATTTCGTACTACCGCTGGAAGGAGGCCGTGGGGCCGCGCGATCTGCGAAAACCCGCGCTCAACCTGTGCTGGGGTGGAATAGAAACGAACCAGGTCGGCACACGCGAGTTCGTTGATTTCTGCCGGCAGACGGGCGCCGAGCCACTGATGTGCGTGAACTTCGAGTCGGACGGAAGGAAGCGCTGGCAGCGCGACCCGAAGGGGAACGTTCGCTCGGCAGGTCCGGAGGAAGCAGCCGAATGGGTGGCGTACTGCAATGATCCCGATAACGAGCAGAGGCGAAGTCACGGCGCAGCTAAGCCATACAACGTTCGCCTATGGCAAATCGGAAACGAGACCTCCTATGACCGCAACGCCCTCGATTGTGAGACAGCGGCCAGAAAGACGATTACTTTCGCCAAAGCTATGCGGAACCGGGACCCAAGCATTGAGTTGATCGGATGGGGCGATAGCGGCTGGGCGCGCCAAATGCTCGATATAGCCGGTGAGCATCTTCAGTATATTGCCTTTCACCACATGTTCAACCCAGATCGAAACCTGCCCAATTCGCCATTGCGAGGCATTGAATATCGCAAGGACCCGGCGTGGACCTGGGACCGGCTGATGAACGCATACAAGGTGCACGAGGCCAGGATCAAACGGATGCGCGAGGAAGTGGGGGACTACCCGGTCCCTCTGGCTCTAACGGAGTGCCATTTTTCTCTGCCCGGCCGGAATCGGTGCGAGGTCTTGTCCACGTGGGCGGCGGGCGTGGCGAATGCCCGGCTGCTGAACGTTCACGAAAGACATGGCGATAAGCTCAAGATTGCCACCTTAGCCGACTTCTGCGGAACGAGGTGGCAAGTGAACGCCATTATGATTCCAGTGCCGGGCGGGAAGTCATTCATGATGCCCGTGGCTCTCGTCATGAGTCTCTATCGACATCATACGGGACAGAAGGCCGTCGGTATCGAGACGTCGCCGGGGGACCTGGACGTGACGGCCAGCCGAACGGCGGATCGCGTGTACCTCCATGTCGTGAACACGAGAAGGGATCGATCTATCACCACTCAACTGGCGGTCAAGGGGATGAAGATCACGTCGGGACGCATCTTCGAGATGGCGGGAGACCCGGAATACGAAGTGATCCAAAC
>CAYZAH010000486.1:0-4115 GCA_964475805.1 uncultured Pirellulales bacterium
GCCCCAAGCCCTTCCTATCTCCGGTAGGCGACACGCCTTGCACCTGAAAGGACTTGCCGTCGTCTTTCACTTCCATGCGAATGACGCCCCGGAGTTTTTGGATGCTCACGTTCACTTGGCTGGCTTGCGCATGCTTGGCCACATTGAGGAGCGCTTCCTGGGCGACGCGATAGAGCACCGTTCGCTTGGCACTGTCCAATTGGTTCGTCTTGCCGCGAGTAAAGCCGGTGACGCGAATGGAGAGGCCCGTCCGCTCCGCAAAGTCTTTCACGTAGGAGTGGAGGGCGGGAATCAGCCCCAGGTCGTCCAACACCGCCGGGCGCAATTGACCGGCAAACTGATGCACGATATTCACAGACTTCTCTACCAGCCTCTGCGTGCGGGCGATCTTTCTCTTGAAGTCTTTGCTGTTGGGCGCGGCCTCGTTTTTCAACTTCGCCAAATGGAGATTGATTGCCGTCAAGACCTGCGCGATCTCATCATGCAGCTCGCGGCTGATTCGCTTTCGTTCTTCTTCCTGCGCCTGCAGAACTTGATGGGACAGATGCCGCAACTGTTTCTGCAACTGAAGTGCCTCCGCCAACAACTGGCAGGAGTATTCCTTGCTTTCCTTGAGGGCGGCCTCGATGACCTTACGCCGGATGATTTCTCGTTTCAGCTCCCGGTTTGCGGCGTCCAGAGCCTCCATGTGGCGTTGCGTCTCCTCAGCCCGCTTGAGGGCGCTAATGTCCGAGACTGCCATCCGGCACCATTTCCGCTCACTGCGGAGCGAGGCAACGGGCGTAGCCTGAAAGTCAACCCAAGAAAGAGTGCCGTTTTTGTTCGGAAGGGACGCCTCACAGATCTGTTTTCCGTGCCCCGCGAATACTTTTTCCAGGAAGGCCAGAAAGATCGGTCGGCTCGTCCGGGCCAAAAAACGCTGCAAGCGGCGGTTGATCAGGTGGGACCGTTCAACGCCGAGCAAGGCGGCTCCCGTCAGGTTCACCTCCAAGATCAGGCCCTGTTCATCAATGGAGAAATAGCCGACCGGGGCGAAATCGTAGAGGTCGGTGTATTTCTCCAGTCCCGCCTCAATCTCATTCCTGGCATCCTGGAGTTCCGCGTTCTGCATCTCCAGTTCAATTTGGTGTACCTGCAATTCGTGGAGGAGCCTCTGCGTGTCGGCCTCTGTTCGGGGCTGGGCTGTCTTCTTCTTCTTCTTCTGCTGCTTCCTCAGGAGGGTCTCTGCGCGGCGGCGGAGTTCAGCGGCATCGGCGGAGGTGTTTGTCTTTCCACTCATGGGGGTCCTCTATGTCTTGTCGATTCCCGGCGATTGACCGCCACGCCTCTTAATTCGGTTGCGTGCTTGCCGATCCGTCTGCGAGCGCTTCTTTGCCTTGTCCAGCTTCGCGGATTGTTCCGCCACACGTTTTTCCAGACCAGTGTGCTTGCCCCGCAACTTCGCCTCCAGCGTCTTGGCTGTGGTAATGTCCACGAAGGTGATCACCACGCCATCAATCCGGTCATCAATGGTGTGGTAGGGCATGATCCGTACGGTAAACCAGCGCCCGTCGTGCGCGGCGATCGGTTTTTCCTTAGACGCCAGCGCCCGCAGCACCTCGCGGGCGTCCTCGGCCAACTCCGGGTAGTGCAGATCCGAGGCAAGGTCGGTGATGGGCCGGCCCTCATCGGTGGGGATGAGCTTGATAATCTTCGACGCCTGGGGGGTGAACCGGCGCACATGAAGGTCATTGTCCAGGAACACGGTGGCCACATCCGTGCTGTTGAGCAGGTTCTTCAAGTCACTGTTCGTCCTGGCAAGATCGTCCATCTTGGCCTGCAGCTCGGCGTTGACCGTCTGGAGTTCCTCATTCAGCGATTCCATCTCTTCCTGGGAGGTGGTGAGTTCCTCGTTGGTGGACTGCAGTTCTTCATTGGTCGATTGGAATTCCTCGTTGGTGGACATGAGTTCCTCCTGCGAGGTTTCCATCCCTTCTCGCATGATCTGCAGCTCGTCGCGGGCCTGCTGGAGTTCCCGCTCCAATTCCGCCAACCGGGTATCGCGCGTGGCAGTCTTCCGCAACCGACCCGGCGCTTTTACCTCCATGGGCGTGGCCACGCCGGTAAAAACGACCATCACCAACCCCCGCAGCGGCTCCGCTTCATCAAGGGTCTGAACGGCAAGATCCACAAAGTGCTCCCCACCATTGGTCTCGACTTTGAGTCCCCGGAGCGTCACGGGTCCCTTTTGGCGGAGTGCTTTGCGGAAGGCGTTGGCGAACTCAAGGCGCAGCCCTTCGCGGGCCATGGCGAAGATGTTCCAGTTGGCCTTGCCGGCCGCGGGCTCCAGGTATTTGCCCGTCCGGCCGCTGGTGTAAAGGATGTCACCCTTGTCGTTGATCAGAACGGTCGACGGGGAGTAACGCTGCAGGACCAATTGGTCCGCCAGTGATTGGAGACTGAGAGGCGGTTTCGAGATCTCGCGTGAAACCGTCCCGCCCCGCGGGGTAGAGGCAAATACCGGAGCCAATCCGTGGAGTTCCGGCCACAAGGCGGACTCAGTCCGCCGAAAGATCCTCGATTTGATGCTGACGGGGGTAAACCGGTCAGTGAAGCCTCCGATCGTCTCGGCGTTGCCGAGAAACAGGATGCCGCCGGGATTGAGGCTGTAGTGAAAGAGCGGAAGGAGTTTCTTCTGCATCTCCGGGGCCAGGTAGATCAGCAGGTTCCGGCAGCTCAAAATATCCAGCTTGGTAAAGGGCGGGTCCATGATGAGGTTCTGCGGCGCGAAGATCACTGTTTCCCGGATCTCTTTGCACACCCGGTAACCGCGTCCTTCTTTGGAAAAGAACCGGCTCAGTCGCTCCGGCGACACCTCCGTGGCGATATTGCCGGGAAAGATGCCCTGGCGGGCCTTGCCAATGGCGTCCCGGTCCAGGTCGGTGGCAAAGACCTGCAAGGTAAAACTCCCCTCATGCCTGACCTGCTCCAGCGCCTCCTTGAACACGATGGCCAGGGAATAGGCCTCCTCCCCGGTCGAGCAGCCGGGCACCCACGCCCGCAGTGCCCGGCCGGGTGACCGGCCGGCGATGAGCTCCGGGATGGCCTTTTCACGCAACTGCTCCCAGGCGGCAGGATCGCGGAAGAAGCTCGTTACGCCGATCAACAACTCCTTGAAGAGCAGATCCAGCTCCTGGGAGTTCTCATGCAGGTACCGGATATAGTCGGCAATCTTGCCAATCTGGTGGATGCCCATGCGACGCTCGATCCGGCGGCATAGGGTATTCCTCTTGTAGAGGGAAAAGTCGTGGCCGGTGTGGGCTCGCAGCAGGATGACAGCCTTATCCATGGCGCTCTGCGTCTCGTCTTGCAGGGCCGGTTCCGGCGTGGCAATGAGGGGGGTGCGCTGAAGATAGGTGATGATCTTGCCAGGCAATTCGTCCACCGGGGCCACAATATCAGCCAGGCCCGCGTCAATCGCACTGCGAGGCATGCCGTCGAATTTGGCCGTCGCAGGCTCCTGCACAAGCACGACTCCCGCCATCTCCTTGATGGCCCGCAGGCCCAACGTGCCGTCGGAACCCATGCCCGAGAGGATGACGCCGATGCTCCTTTCCTGCTGGTCCTGTGCCAGGGAGCAGAGGAAAAAATCGATCGGCAGGCGCAGTCCGCGCGGCGCCGCCGGCGCGAGCAAGTGTAGGACCCCATGCAGGATGGACATGTCTTTGTTCGGCGGGATCACATAGACGCGGTCCGGCCGGACCCTGGTGCGATCCTTGACCTGCATCACTTTCATGCCGGTGACGCGCTGGAGCAGTTCGCAGATGATACCCTTGTGCGTCGGGTCCAGGTGTTGGACGATGACAAAGGCCATGCCGCTGGGCGCTGGCACGTGCCCCAGGAAATGCTCCAATGCATCCAGTCCCCCGGCGGAGGCGCCGATGCCGACGATGGGGAACGAAACGCTCGGCTGCGGATATGGTGTCTCGGGGAAAGCCGCATTGGCAGGCTTTTTCTGCCGACGTTTCGACGCAGATTTCCTTTTCATGATCCTCTTTCCTGCGATAGTTTGATCATGCCATTTCTGGTTCCAGGTGAGTAGCTCGGGGCTACCAGTGCAATCAGCGCTTGCTCGT
>CAYZAH010000487.1:0-4105 GCA_964475805.1 uncultured Pirellulales bacterium
GGTATGGCAAGCATACCTGGAGGTGAAATCCAATGGAGGTGCCGCTGGAGTAGACAAAGAATCTATCGAGGCTTTCGAGCAGAACCTTAAGAACAATCTCTATCGACTCTGGAACCGTTTGTCGTCCGGAAGTTACTTTCCACCGGCGGTCAAAGCGGTTCCGATCCGGAAGAAATCGGGAGGAACAAGAGTACTCGGTGTTCCAACGGTCTCGGATCGAATCGCGCAGACGGTGGTGAAGTTGGTCTTGGAACCGATGTTGGAGCCAGTGTTCGATGAAGACTCGTATGGTTACCGACCGGGTCGCTCAGCACTGGATGCGATTGCGGTGACTCGAAAGCGATGCTGGCATCACGACTGGGTAGTAGAGTTTGACATTCGCGGTCTCTTCGACAATATCCGGCACGATTTACTGATGAAGGCGTTGCGCCATCACTGTGATTGTCGTTGGATATTGTTGTATGTAGAACGCTGGTTGAAAGCTCCCCTCAGGCAACAGGACGGCAGTCTTGTGACTCGCGATAGAGGTACACCACAAGGCGCAGTTGTTAGCCCCTTATTGGCGAACATGTTCCTACACTACGCGTTCGATGCGTGGATACGGCGAGAGATCCCTGGGATTCCATTTTGTCGTTATGCAGACGATGGACTGCTACATTGCAGAAGCCGGTTTCAAGCGGAATACGTGATGAGACGTATCTCAGAACGATTCCGGCAATGTGGGCTGGAAATCCATCCCGACAAGTCAAGTATCGTTTACTGTAAGGATGCCAATCGTACCGGAGATTATTCGAGAATCAGCTTTGACTTTCTCGGGTACACGTTCCGTCCTCGACGGTGTGTTAATCCGCAAGGCCAAGTTCACGCGAATTTTCTTCCGGCGATTAGCCGTGCGTCGATGAAAGAGATCCACCGACGCATCCGTGGCTGGCATATCCAGTTGAGGAGCGATAAGACGTTGTTGGACTTCTCGCGGATTCTCAATCCCATTCTGCGAGGCTGGTATATCTACTATGGGCATTTCTATGCTTCAGCACTTGGCCCCATCTGGAATAACTTCAATCGGTATCTTGTCCGCTGGGTACGCAGGAAGTACAAACGATTTGTCCGACATAAGAGACGGGCATGGAGATTCCTCGCCCGTTTTGCGCGGGCTAATCCGGACTTGTTCATCCACTGGCGTCTTGGAGTGCTTCCATGGAGTTTGAATGATAGGAGCCGGATGAGCTGAGAGGTTCACGTCCGGTTTTGGGAGGGGCCGAGGGTGAGATCCCCTTGGCCTACTCACCCTTGATCTCAGCGGTGCTTTTCGCCCCCTTATGGAGATGGTTTTTCGATTGTTCTCCAACTCTTCAGAATCTTCCAATCTTTTCGTCTTGCTCGTCATTCTTTGGCCTATGGCTGAGCACAAAACAATAGAAGCAATCCAAGACGGGCTGGTACCGGGATCTGGCAGTGGGGCCAGAAGGGTCGCCTCAGTGATGGCTCTGGCCTGTTATCGCGTTGCATCTTCACACACCACCCGAAACCCGACGTCGTGGACGGCTTGCGACGGCTCGTAGTGCAGTCGAAACCCCGACCTGGCGCGTCGGGGTCGGTCCAGCCAGGAACCGCCTCGCACCGTTTTTCGACCCGTTCCGTCGTCTTGATCGTCGTTGGCGACAGATGGATATGGGCGATACGTTGAACGTGTCCATTCAGCGACGTTGCCGTGCATATCGAACAGGCCCCACGGGTTGGCTCCGAACGTACCCACAGGCGCGGAGACTCGCCAACCGTCATCAAAACGTGTATCCGCCGGCCGCCACGGGGGAATAGCTGACGGGACGTGTGGATAATCAACCGTGTGATGGGTCGCGTCCGACAAGTTGGCCGAACGGCTAAAGTCGTCGTTCAGCGTGCCGTACCAGAGTGGGCTCGTGCTCCCGCTCCGGCATGCGTATTCCCACTGGGCTTCCGTGGGCAGGGTGAACGACATGCCCGTCCTGTTCGACAGCCACTCACAAAACGCCATCGCCTGATTCCACGATACACGCACCACGGGCTGCTCGGGCCGGTCCAAATGGTGGCCCCGCTCGTAGTCACCGAACTCATACTGCGCGCCCGTTTCCAGACCGCTGTCGTGGTCGGGATCGAAGCACGCATACTGTCGATTGGTGATCTCGAATCGACCCATCCAAAAGGCTTTGTCGATGACGACCGGATGGGCGGGCCGTTCGTTAGGGTAGCCTTGCTCGCTCCCCATCATGAATCGGCCGGACGGAATACGGACCAGTTCCAGAGTCACGCCGTCTGCAACTGTGATGCTCTCGGATTGGAGTGGCGACGAGAAACTGGTTAGAAGAGATTTTCGATTTTCGGTTGCCGATTGTCGATTGTCAGAGGCGTCGCGTCCGCCAAATCGCAAATCGCAAATCGGAAATCGACAATCGATTGGGTCAGCACTGGGGTGAACCGCAGCGGGAAGGACGGCCGCCGGATAGACGGCTTCCGGATATTCGTCGATTCCGGCATAACGACTGTTCAATTCACGCCGGCGGGCCGCTTCCGGAGCGACTAACCTGGCTTTCGTAGGAATGTGACCAACGACTTCTCTCCACGTTCCGTGGGCCGGGGCGTTGAGATCGATCCAGGTGATGAGCCGATCCCACGCTTCAGGACTCAGACGAACGCCATAGTGGTCGTCGCGAAGGATCTGTACCAGTTTGCTTGTGTCGGCGTGGAAATCCCGGGGCGGGAGCAAGTGAGCGTCGCTTTCCAACGTGGGCGTGTGGACGAATCGGTGCAGCTCCACGTACGACGGCGTGAAGTGCATCTGGAACGCCGACGGGACATCTTCGGCAGGCCGAGCCGTCAGGTCAAGTGTTTTCTGCCCGTTATCCAGCGGTCGACCGTTATGGCACCGGATGCAGTAAGCGTCCAATACGGGCTGGACTTCACGCTCGAACGAGAACCCGCGCGGCGGGCCGTACCACGGTTTGATCTCTGATGGCGCACGCAACACGGCCGTCGGCCTCCGTTGAAACGGCGGAGTGGAATTCTGGCGCTCGTGGCAACCGACACACGAGACAACTTCGCCGGGCATGGCCGTAAACCAGCTACGCATCAGGGCGAGCGCCTTGCCTTCTGCGTCCAGCGGCTGGACCGCCACGGGCGTATTGGCGGGCACACGGAAATTGGCCGATCCGTCTGTCTCAACGGGCACCGTCCCGATGATTCGTCTGACGTCCCACGGCCCGTCGAAGCCGACGCGGTCCGGTTCGCCTCCGAAGCCGTGAAACGTGTACTCATAACTGATCAGTCGAAGAGACTTGACGGTCCCGCGGGGCACGCCTTGCAGTCCCGGACCGTGATAGACGTCCATGAGCAGTACGGTGGCTTCTTTCTGATCCGGCTCGACAATGTCGGGTATTACTGGCGGCCGTCGTGTTTTTCGCAACGGAATGGGTTCGAGCATCGCCCGGCCCGGTTCCTCATACAGCAATACGAAGTTATCGAAGACGTCCACCAAGTAGACGCCCCACAACGAAGTCTTCGTGGGTTTGCAGGAAACGAGGAAGTATTTCTCGCTGAGCGGATAGGGATGCAAAAAACGAGGCCAACTGCTGCCGATCAGACCGTCCAGAATAACCGGCTTGACCTTTTCCCCGAAACCCGGTATTCGCTGCACGACGCCGTTCGCCTCATGGCGGCCCTTCGCGGGATCGAAGACAACAAGCTCTCCCTGGCGCGATGCGTCGTGGTGCCCGCCAATGACCGCAACCACCTTCGTCGGATGATTCGGGATCGGCCGCGCGAAAAACATGGCCGTCGGCCAAAACGAATTGCTGCCGTAATACTCCATCTGATGGCTGCCGTCCGGATTGGCGTGAAACAGCAATCGCATGAACGCGTGAGCGATATCGGCGTACTCCCAGCGCTGGTACAGAATCTGTCCGTTGTTGAGCACGGTGGGACACCAGTTATGGTCTTGATCGTTCGTCAGGCGGCGAATGCGGCCGTCGCGTTCTCGCAAATAAAGATTGGCCACCTCCGACCTGCCCCCCACACAAGGCACGCCGATGAACGGAGCCGTGGACGTGAAGACGATGCGCCCGTCGGGCAG
>CAYZAH010000488.1:0-4105 GCA_964475805.1 uncultured Pirellulales bacterium
GACATGGGAGCCAATGGAGGGCGGCCTCAGATCTTCGTCGATTTCGGCCGAGGCATCCTCAAACTCAATCCGAACATCAAAATCATCGGGACGGTCTGGAGTCCGCCGGCCTGGATGAAGATGAACAAGTCCATCACGGACAAGCGCTCCGGCGCCATTCGGGCCAGCGGCTACGGCAAGGTCGTCAACCGAGTTGATCCGAAGTATTTCAGGCACTTCTGTAAGTGGATGGCCGAGTACGTCAGGCTCCATGACAAACTTGGTGTGCCCCTCTACGCCGTCAGCCCTGGCAATGAAGTGCAATTCACACAATCTTTCGAGAGTTGCGTATGGGACGCCAAGGATTATGTCACCATCTTGGGCATGCTTCGCGAGACGCTGGATGCTGAAGGCTACAGTCACGTGAAAATCTTCGGGCCTGAGACTATGACCAGTCACATGTACGAAGGCGGCACGGGTTCCTACGTCGAGGCGATCAAGGATGATCCCAAGGCACTGGCGGCTATCGACGTCTTTGCCACGCACGGGTACGAGGACGGCGTCAAAGGCGAGATGTCCGCCACCTCATCCGGTAAATTCTGGAACCTGATCAAAGGTACGGGCAAACCTTTCTGGATCACCGAGGGCGGGACCGGGGATCACAACTGGCCGGCCCCCATCCATAAGGGTATTGGCAACGCGCTCCACAATGCCCTGGTGGCCGGCAACTGCTCGGCCTTCGTGCCCTGGCAGATTACAGAGCGTCGCGCGTCGGTCCATGCGCTGATGACAATGAGCACCTACACGCCGAAGACGTACACGGCGATGCACTATACCAAGTTCATACGATCCGGTGCTCGCCGTATCGACGCCCAGCCCGGATTTGGCGCGGTCCAGGTAGGTGCTTTTCTACACGAGTACAGCGGTGACTTAGCCATCGTGGCTATCAATCCGAGCGAGCAGGAGCAAGGCCTGAATTTGACTTTCAAGAATCTGAAGGGTCTGGCTTCACTGAAGGTGTACCGAACGTCGGCATCCGAGAATTTGCAGGAGGTAGGTGAAGTGGCTGTCGGCGACAACAAAGCCGCATTTGCGATGACGCCCCAAAGCATCGTTACCTTCTCAGGCAGAATAGGCAAGCGCCACTGAGCGGAAATCAGAAGTCCGATCACCGAGGTCGACAGGCAACGAATCGTCTGTCTCGCGACACTCACCCACTATTTCCGGTCCGGCGTTCCGAGAGCGGACAGTCCTATATTCTTTCTTGATAAGCCGGATCAACTATTGTATGATTTGGTTATGATGAAGGTTCTATGCCCAACGTATACGACCGATTCAAGGAAGTGACCGGAAAGTAGAACGAATCCGTGGAAGGTAGGGCGCAAATGAACGTTACGACAAAACTCAGGGCAGATGGGACAAGAGGATTTACTTTGATCGAACTGCTGGTGGTGATCGCGATTATCGCCATCTTGTTGGGAATTCTCTTGCCGGCCATGCGGAAGATCAGGGAAACGGCCAAGGAGACCATCTGCAAGTCGAACTTGCGAAATATCGGCGTCGCGATCACTATGTACGTGGGCGACAACGAGGGGAAACTGGCCGATCCGAGGAACGCCAACCGGTTTTTATGGTACGACTCCCAGGGCAGGCTCCTGACGCCCAACGATAATGAAGCCTACTGGGGCATTGTCTACATCGACTACATAAAGGAGACCAAGATATTCAATTGCCCGAGCCTCGTCCGCCAGCCGGAATTGATTTATGACGTGGACCCGGCTGCCATTCAAGAGGCTTCTTTCGGTCTGAACGGCTATGCCAGGGGCCTGGACACGGACAAGTTGCGGTCTCAGGCGGAATTCATTGTTTGTCAGGACCACGTTGAGCCGAGATTCGAGCAGGACAGCTACGATATGTTCTTCAACGACGGTCCCGGAACGGTCAACTTGGGACAGTATCGAGAGGGAGGCCCGCGCGCGAAATTTTATCGAGAGATCTTCAGACACCAGGTCAGATACCACGACCCGTTCAGAACCGGAGGGAGAGCAAGTATCCTGTGGATGGATGGACACGTCAGCTCCATCAATGAAACTACCGGGGACGACGTGCCCAAGCGCTGGTATACCGGCGAATAAGTGTATTGGTCTCGGATATTGTAGGGAACGGAATCCAATTATGCCCCTTCACTTTCAAAGCTTGCGGAGTAGCAGTAAGGGAAACTGTCTTTCACTGTGGACTGACCGGACTCGAGTGCTTATCGACTGTGGCTTGGGTTCTATGAAGAGAACCAGAGAGTTGCTCGCGAACCACTTGGGCGGATCGCATGACGTCGACGCGCTCCTCATCTCCCACGTGCATAGCGATCATATCAGCTATTATCCGCTGAGAGTCTTTGAGGACCAGGGTATACAAGTGAGGCTCCATGAAGACTGTTTGCCGCAGTTAAAGGAGAAGCACTTCAACGGATATGGATTCAGCTCACTCAAGCTCAAGCCGTTCAGCGACCGAGATTTCAGAGTAGGCGACTTGATCTTTCGCCCATTTGAAGTGCCGCACAATCCATTCTATCCAACCTATGGCTTCATTGTTACATACGGGAGCACAAGAGTGGTCATTGCAGCGGACTTCAATGACTGGCGGAACGTGTTGGGGCATTTCGTCGATGCGGATTTCATCTTTGTCGAGAGCAATCACGATCTGGAACTCTTGCAACAGTACTACAATCCCAACAGCCAATTCCACATGCCCAACCCGGAAACAGGCAGGCTGCTATGCAGCATCAGAAGAAACAGCAGGAAGACGCCGAAAGCCGTCATGCTCGGGCATCTTAGCCTAATCAGGAATGAGCCGGAGATAGCATTGGCGGAAATAGAGACCAGTTTCGAGAGTGAGGGCGTGGAGTTGGATTTCGAATTGTCGGCGGCGCCGGGGTTGACCGCGAGCGAAGTCGTGAGCATTGGTACATAGATTTGTCTGATCTGGAAATGCTTGCATGCTTAGCCGTTGATGGCTATGATATTCCCAGACTTGGCACGCGCTGAAGACAAGACATTTTTCTGGAGGCGATCATGAAAACGAACAGCCCTGTGACCTCGCGTCGTCATTTCCTCAAGATGACAGGCGCAGCCGCGTCGATAGCTCCTTTTTGGCTCGTCAATGAGTGTGCCGCTCAGCGGCGCGGACGAGGGGCGCCATCCTTGCCGCCCAGCGAGAGAATCAACTTTGCATTGATCGGCTGCGGGGGACAAGGCCGGGGTGACGCAAGAAATGCAAGTCAACACGGCCAGATCGTTGCCGTATGCGACGTTGACGCTCGCCATCTGGAGGCGGCCCGAAAGGATTTTCCGGGCGCCGAAGGCTACTCTGACTTTCGCAAGCTCCTGGAGCGGGACGACGTTGATGCCGTGATCTGTGGCACGGTGGACCACTGGCACTCGCTGGTCTCCATCGCTACGATGAAGGCCGGCAAAGACATCTACTGCGAAAAGCCCCTCACCCTTACCATTGACGAAGGCAAGCGAGTCGTCGAGGTGCAAAAGCAGACCGGACGGATCCTCCAGACGGGTACCCAGCAGCGCAGCAGCATTTATTTCCGAATGGCCTGCGACCTGATCCGCAACGGGCGAATCGGCAAGATCGAAAGAGTCGAGGTCTGGCTTCCCGCCGGGCTGCGGGACGGTCCATTCAAGACCTCGCCGGTCCCGGAAGGATTCGACTTTGATTTCTGGCTCGGCCAGACGCCCAAAGTCGAGTACATCAAAGAGCGGACGCACTTTAGCTTTCGCTATTGGTGGACCTACTCCGGCGGCACGATGACCGACTGGGGCGCCCATCACAACGACATCGTCCTCTGGGCACTGGACCTGGACCATTCCGGCCCCGTCAGTATCGAGGGCAAGCAACTGATCGATATGATCCCCGGCGGCTACACGGCGGCCAGCGAATACGCCGTGACCTACACCTATGCGAACGGTGTTGTCCACACATGCAAGAGCACCACGGCCAGTGCATGGTACGGCGGCGTCAAGGACCCGAAAGGTCAGCAGCACGGGATCAAGTTCCACGGCACCGATGGCTGGATATGGGTGACGCGAGGCAAGATCGACGCCAGTAACCGGCAAATCCT
>CAYZAH010000489.1:0-4100 GCA_964475805.1 uncultured Pirellulales bacterium
GCATCTGCGTCAACACGTTCGAGAAGGTGGAACGGGAGCCGGACGACGGCCTTTTGAGTGGGTTGGGCAGGAAACTCTCCCGCAAGTGACAGACTGCAGCATATGCGGTAACTCCAGGTCCCCGGTTTTCCTGGTACCCTGATCCCCTGATAAACGCCAGCCCGATACCCCGATTCCCCCTTCGGCCAGTCCGCGCCACCGGAACATTTCGCTTGAAGAAAGCCGCTGGATTTGGTATAAATAAAGGTGGCCACGGCGGTGAGCGTCTATCCACCAGGCCGACGGATCGGATGGTGTTTCGGCAAACGAGGAGAAGTGAGGATTTCGGTATTAAGGTCACGTGCGCATCGTGCGTAATTGCAGGGTTCATTTGAAGGAGGATTATTATGCTTAGAGTAAGAAGTCTGGTGATCGTATGTATGAGCCTGGCCATTGCGGCCGGCGGGGTCGCCCGGGCCAACTGGGTCGAGACCTTCGACAACAACACGTTCGATTTGTCCACCTGGACCTTTTCGCCCTATCCCGACCTGACGAAGACGTTTACGGCCGAGATCGTCGATGGTCCGAACGACAACGACTATCTTGCTTTCACCGAGACAAGCTCGGTGGCCGTCGGCGGCTCGGCGTTCGGGGCCGGATTCGGCAGCGAAGAGGTCTTCACCGACGTTCGTATCGGAGCGGTGGTCAACGTGATGGGCGATGCCTCCCACAACTACTGCGGCTTGATCGGAAGGGCGACCTACTTCGTGGACGATGGGTCGGTCAGCGGCGCCCCCGGCCTCATCGCGACGCAAACCTATGTGATGCACATCAACTGGGAAGACGGCCCGGCTAACCTGCGGATCGACCTCGAGAAGGTCGTCATGATGCAGAACATCATGAGGAACGAGGAACAGCTCGGCCTGGATGTCCTCGTGCCGAGCCTCGATAATGCCCGGAGCTTCTACGCGGAGATGGATATCGTCGGTGCGGATCCGGTCTACATCACGGGCAGTCTCTACGAGTACAAGGGCGGCCCGCTCATCGCCCGGACCGCAACGTTGGTGGACACCGCCGGCAACGATCCGTGGGAGGAGGAAGAAGATCAGGACGCCCCCTTCGTCAGCGGCGTAAGCGGCATCTTCGGGCAGAACGAACAAGACGAGCCGGCTGGCTACTACGTGACTTTCGATGACATTTCCTCCCTTTCCGACGGTCCGGCGGCGGTGAACCCCAGCCCGGCCGACGGCACGACGGGCTTGTCGGTCGATGTCCCTCTAAGCTGGCTCGAAGCTAAGTTCGCCACCGGCCGCGAGTTGTGGTTCGGCAAGGCCGGGGCGATGGAGAAGGTCGATCCGGCGCCCACGGGCACGAGCTACTCACCCGGCCCGCTTGAATTCAACCAGACCTACGAATGGCGTGTTGACGAGGTCGGCCCATCAGGAACCGTGACAGGCCGCACCTGGACCTTCACGACCGGAAACTGTTTGACCGTCGATGACTTCCAGTCGTATGCCGATAACGCGGCAGTCCAGGCGGCTTGGCCTCACAACATCGAGGGCTTTGACTACGTCTTCCTGGCCACGGATGGCGCGGGCGACAAGTCGATGCGGCTGTACTACCAAAACCAGTACGAGCCGTACTTTACGGAAGCGACGCGGACCTTCGCCAGCCCGCAGGACTGGACGCAACTCGGCGTTGGCGTGCTGGCGTTTTCATTTGCCGGCCAAGTGGACAACGTCGAGCAGCGGATGTACGTGAGAGTGGAAGACGCCGCCGGCAATAACGCCACGGTTGCGAATCCGTACAATTTCGCCTGCCAGTCGGAGTCTTGGCGCGACTGGATGATCGACCTGACCGAAGTTAGCTCTGCCGGAGTCGATCTGACACAGATCAGCAAGCTCACGATCGGCATGGGCGATGGAACAAGTTCCAGCCAGCCCGACGAAGATCTGGACTCCATCTACATCGACGACATCAGGCTGTGTCCCGCCTCCAGTGCGAACTAAGCGAATCAGCCTGTATTGTAAGTAGCTATCGATTCGGGGCTTATGTCAATAAGTTGGCATAGGCCCCGAATGCTTTTCACGTTTCGCTTACGTCTGATTTGCGGCTTCGCTCAGCGCCGCCAGGGCCGCGTCGATATCCTCAGTGCCGATACCGTAATGCGTAACGGCCCGGAAACGCCCCGGTCCCGTCTGGATGATCTTAACGCCCCGGTCGACCAGCTTCTTCGTAAACTCTTCAGCCGTAAGCACTTCGCTCGCAAGGTCGAAGTACACGATGTTCGTTTGTACCCGCTCCAGATCGATGGACAGGTTCGGAATGCTGGCGATTCCTTCGGCCAGATGGCGGGCGTTTGCATGGTCCTCCGCTAAACGTTCGACCATTTCCTCCAGAGCCGTGATCCCCGCCGCAGCGATAATGCCGCATTGCCGCATTCCGCCGCCTAATACCTTGCGGTTCCGGCGCGCCTCGGCTACGAATTCCTTCGAGCCGCAAACTAACGAACCGACGGGCGCCGACAGTCCCTTCGACAGGCAAAAGCTCACTGAATCGGCGTGACGGGCGATTTCCTTGACATCTACCCCTAAAGCCACAGCGGCGTTGAATATGCGTGCTCCGTCCAGATGCACGCGCAGACCCCGCTTTTGGGCCAACTTTGCCACGCCCTCCATATACTCCGGCGTCAGCGCCGCACCGGAGCAGCGATTGTGTGTATTCTCCAGGCAGATCAGCCGGGTGCGCGGAAAATGCAGGTTCGGCCCGCGAATAGCTGCCTCGATATCCTCCAGCCGCATCGTGCCGTCGGGCTGATTGGGGACGGTATGCGGGTGAATAGAGCCCACCGCGGACATGCTCCCGGCCTCGTAGAGGAACATGTGTGCCCGGTCGCCCAAAATGGCCTCTTCGCCGCGTCCGCAGTGGGTCAGGACGCTGACCAGGTTCGCCATCGAGCCGCTGACGACCATCACAGCCGCCTCTTTGCCCATGCGTTCGGCCGCCATAGCCTCCAGGCGGTTGGTGGTCGGGTCCTCGCCGAACACGTCGTCGCCCAGCTCGGCATCAAAGATCGCCTTCCGCATCGCCGCCGTCGGCAGCGTCACCGTATCGCTTCGCAAGTCGACTATCTTCATCAGTGGTCTCCAATCACGCAAAGATCGTTGGAAAAATGCACTTTTTGGTGACTTTTCGTAAAAACATGTGCATAAATTACCAAATCTTGCGTCCGAACGCACCCCTTTTCAGCCTCATCCTCTGGCTGCCATACCTCAATTGGGTTCGTTTTTCATTAACCGTCGAGATCGCAGAGAGCGCGGAGATAACCTGGACTTTCTATTTTTCCATTCCATGAATGATACCCGTCTTTCTCTGCGGACTCAGCGTTCTCGGCGGTGAAAGACCAAATTGGGTTTGTTTTTTCAAATTAGCCACGAGGGCACACAGCAGTAGGAGGGGAACAGTCATTGCGAGGCCCGAAGGGCCGTGGCAATCTCCGCTCCAGCGAACAGGAAGCCCCCATCATTTCGGAAATTGGCTTTGTTTTGCACGAATGTGCTTGCTTGGGATTTAAGGTTTCGAGCTTTGAGGTTTCCGGCCGCTGACTGGCGATTGGGTTTGTTTTTTCATTGACCGCGGGGATCGCGGAGAATGTCGAGCGTCCAGCATGACTACTCGCTAACCCCTTGATTGCTCCTTTGTCTTCTGTCCTGTATTCTGTGTTCTCGCCACGCTGTTAGGTATATATTATACCAAATAGTCCGCGAAAAGTCAAGTGAATTCTGCGTCCTGAGAGGGTTGGACGCCCGTTGACACGGCCACTGCCTGGCGGATAGAATGAATGTATGGTTCCTTACTACTGGGGCGCCGCCAAACAAGACAGATCAGTTTTGGGATAGGAGACGGAGCAGAATCATGGTTCGGCGAAATGCTTCTATCCGCCATACGTACGGCGGATTTACGCTCATCGAGCTGCTGGTCGTGATTGCCATCATTGCCCTATTACTGTCGCTGTTGATGCCGGCACTGACACGGGTCCGCGAACAGGCCCGAACGGTCGGCTGTCTGGCCAACCTCAAGGAGTGGGGCCTGATCAGCGCCATGTACACCGGGGACAATGA
>CAYZAH010000490.1:0-4096 GCA_964475805.1 uncultured Pirellulales bacterium
TCAGGACGGCGCCGGTGTCGGCGCTGGTGGCCATGCTGGCGTATTTGGCTAAGCAGCCCTCGGTGATCCTGGGTGCCGGGGGCGTCCAGGTCTTTTTGCGGGCGGCAAGCTCCTCGTCGGAGAGCTTGACGTTGATCGTGTTGTTGGGGATATCTATTTCAATCACGTCGCCGTCCTTCAATAGTCCGATGGGACCGCCGACAGCGGCTTCGGGACTGACGTGGCCGATGCAGGCGCCTCGCGTGCCGCCGCTAAAGCGGCCGTCGGTAATCAAGGCTACGGATTCGCCCAGGCCCGCGCCGGCGATATAGCTCGTCGGGCTGAGCATCTCTTGCATCCCCGGCCCGCCTTTGGGGCCTTCATGGCGAATGACGACCACGTCGCCGGCCTTGACCTTTCCGGCGAGAATACCGTCGCAAGCGTCTTCCTGGCTCTCGAAAATCACCGCCGGTCCGGTATGCGTGAGCATGGCCGGGGCGACGCCCGCTGTCTTGACGACGCTGCCGTTCGGGGCGAGATTGCCTCGCAGAATCGCCAGGCCGCCCGTTTTGGAGTAGGCGTTGTCCAGCGTGTGGATGACTTCGTTGTCTGCGATCTTGGCCTCCGCGATATTTTCACCCAACGTCTTGCCGGTCACGGTGGGGCAATCAAGATTGAGCAAGCCCGGGATTTTCGCGACTTCGTTGAGGATGGCGCTGATACCACCGGCGGCGTCGACGTCCTCGACGTGGACCTTGCTGGACGGCGAGACCTTGCAGATGTTCGGGCACTTGGCCGAGATGGCGTTGATGCGGTCGAGGTCGTACCCGACTTTGGCCTCATTCGCCACGGCTAACGAGTGCAAAACGGTGTTGGTCGAGCCGCCCATCGCCATATCGAGCACGAGAGCGTTGTCCAGCGATTTTTCGGTGATGATGTCCAGCGGCTTGATGTCCTTCTCGATGAGCGTCAGGATCTGCTTGCCCGCCGCTTTGTAAAGCTCCTGGCGCTTCGGGTTCACGGCCAGAATCGTTCCGTTGCCGGGCAGGGCCATCCCGATAGCCTCGCACAGACAGTTCATCGAGTTGGCCGTGAACATACCTGAGCAGCTCCCCGGCCCCGGGCAGCCCGTGCGTTCGAGTTCCTTAAGCTCGTCCTCGGTGATCTTTCCGGCGTTGAATGCCGCGACGCCCTCGAAGATGCTGATGAGGTCCACGGTACGCCCGTCTTTGGTCTTACCCGCGGCCATCGGCCCGCCCGAGACGAAGATCGTCGGGATATTGAGCCTGACCGCCGCCATCAGCATGCCGGGGATGATCTTGTCGCAATTCGGGATACACACGAGACCGTCGAAGCAGTGCGCCCGGACCATCGCCTCGACCGAATCGGCAATGATCTCGCGCGAGGCCAACGAATATTTCATGCCCGTGTGGCCCATCGCGATGCCGTCACAGATTGCGATGGTGTTGAACTCGAACGCCGCTCCGCCCGCCTCACGAATCGAGTCTTTGACGGTCTGGGCAACCTTATTAAGGTGAACGTGGCCCGGCACGATCTCGCAAAAGCTGTTGGCAACGCCGATGAACGGCTTGTTCATGTCTTCGGGGCTGAGGCCGCACGCGCAGAACAGGCCGCGATGGGGCGACCGCTGAAAGCCTTTCTTGACGGTATCGCTTCTCATAGTCTGGTTTCTCCGAATCTGATGGACAAAACGGCTCAAAAAACCCAAAAACAGCATTGTACCGGGGAATGCCGTTCTGATAAAGAAAAATCGGTTGTCTGGCCAAAGTCGGCCAATATAATGAAAGGCTGAACGACTCGCATGAGAAGAACGTAAGTGAGAATACGTATGAAATCTACAAGAGTTTGTCATCTGGCAGCGAGTGTTGCGATTGGTATCCTGCTCATCGGCGGCTGCGCCCGTCCCACCCGGAAGACGGCCCAGGCTCCGACGGCGCCGGCCCAGGCCCCGATCCCGCCGGCACAGGAAGAACCCGCCGTCGATCTGGTATTGAAGTTCATCCCGGATGATTCGACGACGTATCGGCTGGCGCGGGAAAGCGACCGGGGGGTTGAGTGGGAAGGTTCCGCCGAGAGCAAGCCGAAGGGTTTCACGGGCGGCCACACCGGCAACCGGATGGAGATGACGTTCACCCAAAAGATTCGCAGCGTGGACGCTAACGGTAATGCCATTGCCCGGATCACGATCACAGCCCTCAAATACCTGATCAGAGTCAAGAACAAGGTGACTCTCGACTTCGACGGCTCGCGCCGGGAGGATGTGAATAGTCCTTTGGGCAAGCTCGTCGGGCAAAGCTACACCGTCGAGCTGACGCCACACGGAGACGTTGCGAGAGTGATCGACGTCGCTGAAGCCCGGGCCGCCGTCAAGGGAGCTACGACCGCCGACAAGATAGCCGCCAACCTGCTTACGAACGATGCCATTAAGGATCGGCATACGATTTCCGCCTTGCCCGACGCCAACGACGAGCCAGTTCACGTCGGCCAAAGCTGGAGCAAGGTCGAGAACTTCGCGTTCGACTTGATGGGGGCAAAATCGTACGAGAAGGTTTACACGCTCGAAGAGATCAGGGATATCCGGGATCACCAGGTTGCCGTAGTCAAAATGAACGCCGTTCCCTCGGCGGCGAACGCGAAGGAGTTATACAAAGAACAGAAGACGTCCCCTTTCGCTCAGATGTTTGACAGCACGGAAACGTTTACCGGCGAGCTGACGATGGATTTGACGGATGGCAAAGTGAACGAATGTCACGAGCAATTGCTGATCGAGTGGTTTGTCGTCGATCCCACGGCCAAGGGTAACGAGCAGCCCGGCGCCCTGCGGATGAGCGCCGCCCGTCTGGCCAGTGTCGAGAGGGTGGATTGAGATTGTTCGGAAGGAAGCATTCTTGAAGACGGCGCCGACGATTTTTACTCTTGTTGCGCTGGTGGCGCTTACGGGGTGCGGACCGATGGCCGGAGGGGGAAGATCGGCGCGCAAAGGCAGGGAATTCCTGACGGTCGATTTTCAGCCCGGCCATACCTTGCGATACAAGTTTGTCTCCAGCAGAGATATAACCATCGACCTGGAGGCGGCTAAAAGCGATTCCACCTCGGGCCGGCGCGCAACCGACGCCTCTTCCGAGTCGATGGAAATGGTCGTCTCCTATACGCCCATTGAGATCGATCCCTACGGCGTCACGAAGGTCAAGGCAACCTGCGAGTCCGTGAGGGTAAAACGAACCAAGGGGCCGCGCCGGGACCCCGTCCAAAATCTTCTCGGCAAGACTTTCATGCTCACCGTCGGACCTACAGGGAGAATCGAGGATCGCTCCGAGTTGGACGAACTGACCAAGGAGATCGGCAAGCAGGTCTTTCGCACGGGTACTGAGGGCGCCCGCATCAAAGACCCCGACATGATCGCTGATTTCGTTGCGACCCAGTGGTTTCTGTGGGACGCGGTCGCCAGTATTAAGGAGCCCTCCAAAGGCGTGGCGGTGGGAGATACCTGGACGTCGAAGCTCTCGGTGCCGACGCCAATGGTGATGCGCAAAGCCAGGGACGTCACCTATAGGCTCGACGAGGTCCGACCGAGTGAGAAGGGCCGGTTCGCCGTCATCAAGAGTTCTTACCAATTAGCCGATTCGGTCCCGAACGACTGGCCCATACCATATTCCGGAAAATTCCAGGTGGCGGGGGCCTTCGGGTTCTACGGCAATTATCGCGTCCAGGACTTGCATGGCGAGGGTGAAGAGCTGTTCAATATCGACGCGGGCAGAATCGAGCAATACGAGCAGGCATACCAGTTTCGCTTGACGGCTTCACTGATTATCCCTCTGTCCGGTGTGGAGCCGCGAATAACAATCAACCAGAAACTGACAATGACTCTCCTGGATGAAGGGACTCAAACGCACTGAGAAAGAAACGAATAACGAAATTCGAATGATGAATGTCGAATATTGAGAGTTGAGAAACGCATGACCGAACGTGAGAATCTATGGGCGCCATGGCGGATTGGCTACGTGCAAGGTCTGGACGAGAGCGGCGCTCCGATGCCGGAAAAGGATGGCTGTTTCATCTGTCGAAACCTGCGGACTCCCGACCAGGACGATAAGAA